>NZ_RZSV01000393.1:0-3017 GCF_004023205.1 Mesorhizobium sp. M1A.F.Ca.IN.020.03.2.1
GCCCTCGGAAAGCGCCATCATCACTTTGCGGAAGCGCCCGGCGACCGCCTCGCGTTTGACATGCCTGCCGCCGCTCACTTGCTTCTTGCCATGCACCCAGACACAATCGACCTTGCCGCCATTGGCAAAGATCCAGGCGTCTAGGATGGCATCGCCCGCCTTGCCGGCAAGCGAGGGATGACCGGCGTCGAGCGAGACGAAATCGGCGGGCCTGCCTACGGCGAGAGTTGAGGGGCCGGCGCCGAGCGCGATGCTGCCGCCATCGAGCGCGGCATCGAACAGCGCGCGGCCGGTAGAGCCGCCGGCGCGCGCCAGCACATTGCGAGCGCGGTGGGCAAGGCGCTGCGAATATTCGAGCTGCCGAAGCTCGTCCGGCAGGCCGATCAGCACATTGGAGTCGGAGCCGATCCCGAAGCGGCCGCCATGTTCGATGAACGAGGGGGCGGCGAAAGTGCCGTCGCCGAGATTGGCTTCGGTGACGGGGCACAGCCCAGCGACGGCGCCGCTCTTGGCCATGGCGATCGTCTCGGCCTCGGTCATATGCGTGGCGTGGATCAGGCACCAGCGCCTGTCCACCTCAGCATGTCCGAGCAGCAACTCGACCGGACGCTTGCCTGACCAGGCGATGCAGTCCTCGATTTCCTTCACCTGCTCGGCGACATGGATGTGGATCGGCCCGTTCGGCGCCATTGCTGCAACCGCGTTGAGTTCGTCCGGCGTTGCGGCGCGCAGGCTGTGCGGCGCGACGCCGACGACGGCTTGCTCCAGCGAGCGAACGCCTTCGCGAGTTTTCTCAAGCAGACGTTCGAAGCGTCCGACATCATTGATGAATCGCCGCTGGCCTTCGTTGGGAGCAGCGCCGCCGAAGGCCGAATGGGCATAGAAGACCGGCAGCAGCGTCAGTCCGATGCCGGTGTCGGCGGCGGCAGCCGCGATCCGCTCCGCCATCTCGGCGATGTTGGCGTAAGGCTGCCCGTCGCGGTCGTGATGCAGATAGTGAAACTCGCCGACGCGCGAAAACCCGGCTTCCAGCATCTCCACATAAAGCTGCGCCGCGACCGCCTCGACCTGGTCCGGCGTCATCGACAGCGCGAAGCGGTACATCACCTCGCGCCAGCTCCAGAAACTGTCGGCCGAGGGACCGCGCAGTTCGGCAAGCCCCGCCATGCCGCGCTGGAAGGCGTGGCTATGCAGGTTGGGCATGCCGGGCAGGACGATGGCGTGGCGTTCGTCGCCGGTGTGTGCCGAAGAGCCCGCTTCGACTTCAGAGATACGGCCGCCGTCGAAAGCGATCCTCACATTGCCCCGCCAACCGCCGGGCAGCAGCGCCTGTTCCGCAAAGATCGCCGTCACGTCCAAACTCCCAATCCGAATGCCCGAGCGACATTAACACTTGCTTCGCGTTTCAATATGTATATACATAATCGTCATCCTTTCAAATGGAAAAGATGATGGGTGGAGCAAACGGAAAGAGCGGCCTTCGTCTGTGGCGCAATGCGCGCCTGGCGACCATGGCCGAGGGTGCTGCCGGTCTCGGCATCGTCGAGAAAGGTGCGATCGCCGCGCGCGACGGGCTGATCGTCTACGCCGGATCGGAGGCCGACCTGCCGGCAGCCGCCGGGCAGGGCGCCGAAACGGTCGATTGCCAGGGCCGCTGGATCACCCCCGGCCTGATCGATTGCCACACCCACCTTGTCTATGCAGGCAACCGCGCCAACGAATTCGAGATGCGCTTGGCCGGCGCCACGTATGAGGAGGTGGCTAGGGCAGGGGGGGGCATTGTCTCCTCGGTCAAGTCGCTGCGCGCCGCGAGCGAAGACGAGCTCGTCTCCCAGACGCTGCCCCGCCTCGACGCGCTGATGGCCGAGGGCGTGACGACCGTCGAGGTCAAGTCCGGCTACGGCCTCGATGCCGACAATGAAAAAAAGTCGCTGCGCGCCGCGCGCCGTCTGGCCGGTGAGCGTCCAATCACGATCCTTACGACCTGTCTCGCCGCCCATGCGCTGCCGCCCGAAGCCAGGGGCGACAAGGACGCTTTCATCGATCTCGTCGCCGGCACGATCCTCCCGGCGGTTGCCGCCGAAAAGCTCGCGGACGCCGTCGACGGTTTTTGCGAGGGCATTGCCTTCTCACCGGAACAGATCGCGCGCGTCTTCGATAAGGCGAAAGCGCTCGGCCTGCCGGTGAAGCTTCACGCCGACCAACTCTCCAACCTGCATGGCGCCGCGCTTGCCGCGCGCTACGGCGCGCTGTCGGCTGATCACCTGGAATACACCGATGAGGAGGGCGCCGCGGCGATGGCCGGATCCGGCACGGTCGCGACCATCCTGCCCGGCGCCTACTATTTCATCCGCGAGACCAAGAGGCCGCCGGTCGATCTCTTCCGCCGCCACGGCGTGAAGATGGCGGTCGCCACCGACTCCAATCCCGGCACCTCGCCGCTCACCTCGCTGCTGCTCACCATGAACATGGCCGCGACGCTCTTTGGCCTGACCGTCGACGAATGCCTCGCCGGCGTCACCCGCGAGGCCGCGCGTGCGCTGGGGCTTCTCGACAGGACCGGCACGCTGGAAGCCGGCAAATCGGCCGACCTTGCCGTCTGGGACATCGAGCGTCCGGCCGAACTTGTCTACCGCATGGGCTTCAATCCGCTCCATGCCCGCATCTGGAGAGGACAATGACCGAACTGATCCTGAAGCCCGGCAGCGCAACGCTTGCCGACTGGCGCGCCATCTATCGCGGCGCCGTGCCGAAGCTCGACGATGCCTGCCGGCCGAAGATCAAGGCCAGCGCCGAAGCCGTCGCCCGCATCGTCGCCAAAGGCGAGCCGGTCTACGGCATCAACACCGGCTTCGGTAAGCTCGCCAGCGTTCGCATTCCGGCAAACGATCTTGAAACGCTGCAACGCAACATCGTGCTTTCCCACGCCGCGGGCGTCGGCGAACCGATGCCGGCCCCCGTGGTGCGGCTGATGATGGCGTTGAAGCTGGCGAGCCTCGCCCAGGGCGCTTCCGGCG
>NZ_RZSV01000394.1:0-2938 GCF_004023205.1 Mesorhizobium sp. M1A.F.Ca.IN.020.03.2.1
CTGCCAGCTCGGCGACCAATGCGACGACCTCGGCCAGCAACGCGGCGGCGAGCGCCGCCGCCGCGGCCAACGCCGTGGCGGCACTTGGCTACACCTTCTCCACCAGCACCGCCGATGCCGACCCCGGCAACGGCACGCTGCGGCTGAACAATGCCAGCGCCGCCTCCGCCACAGTCGCCTATATCGACAACCTCGATTCCAGCGGCGCCACGGTGAGCGGCATCCTGGATACGTTCGACGACAGCACCAACCCGATCAAGGGCCAGCTCACGCTGCGCTCAAAGGCGTCAGCGGCAATCGCCTATGTCTACAGCGTCACCGGCTCGGTGGTGGACGGCGGCGGCTATCGCAAACTGACGCTCGCCTATGTCAGTGGCGCCGGCACCTTGCCCACGACCGCCGACGGCATCTGGCTGATCTTCACGCGCGCCGGCGACAAAGGCGCGGATGGCCTGGGCAGTGGTGACTTTTCCGGGCCGGCGAGTTCGGTGACCGACAACATCGTGACCTTCGCCGGCACGACGAGGAAGGCCGGCAAGGACAGTGGGGTGGCGGTGGCGAGTTTGGCGCCGAAAGCAAGCCCCGCTTTCACCGGCACGCCGACGGCGCCGACACAGGCCGCCGGCGACAACAGCGCCAAGCTCGCCACCACCGCCTATGTGGACACGAGCTTCGCGCGAAGGCCAGCCCGACATTCACGGGGACGGTGACGGTCCCGGATGGCAGTTTCTCGCCCGCCAAATTGGACAATGGCGGAGCCGTCAGTGTTTTCGGCCGGTCTGCCAATTCGAGCGGCGTGCGCGCAGACATTGCGGCTGCTGCCGACGATACGGTCCTGCGGCGTGTGTCTAGCGTTGTGGGGTTCGGGCAGATCACGACCGGCATGGTTCCGGCTGGCGTGCTGACTTATGCGATGCTTGCTTCCGCGGCAATAGCCTCGAATAGCGAATTTCAGCTCGGCACTGCGGGCAAGCTCCTGTCCGCGGCGGCTCTGAAGACGACCGTGGCTTACCAGGCGCTCACCTCGAGTGCGACGGTCACGTGGGACATGTCGCTGGGCAATAATGTTTCTGTGGCGCTATCCACGAACGCCACCCTTGGCAATCCAACGAATGCGAATCCGCTCTTTGGCTTCGTGTTGAAGGCCACGGCCGTTACTTCCGCCCGCACCCTGGGCCTTAGCGCCAACTTCGCGGTTGCTACCGGCGTCGAAGGGTTCCCTATCACAATCGGCACATCGGAAACCGTCTTCCTTGTCGGCTTCGTCGACACCACCAGCCGGATCGTCGTCACCGGCGTCATCCGCACCTAAAGGAGTTGGAAAATGTCCATTCTTGTTCGCAAGATCGATGACGTTTGGCAGGAGTGGCACGGCTCCTCGATCGTTATACAGATGGTAGGCACCTACACCGCTGTTTACGGCGACGGTCGGCAGGTGGAAACGCCGTGCGACCCTTACCCCATCGAAATCCAGATGAACGGCGACAGCCTGCGCGGCTTCTATGATCAAGGCATCTGGGCCCTCGAAGAAGTGGAGGCCGTTGGCGGCAAAATCGCTGTCCCGTTCAATGCGCCAGACGGCAAGCAGACGGTGGGTTCACCCTCCTATGTTGAAACTGGTGCTGTCATCCAGCAGGTCTACGAAGTCGAGGACACCCCTCGGCCGCCAGCTCCTCCGACTGCCAAGGAACGAGTTACGGCTATGCTTGCCACCTACCAAATATCCGTCAGTGAGTTGAAGACCGTCTTGGAGCTTGATTTGTAGATGCTACCCGGTATTGCTCCACCTAAGGCTGGCCTATTGCTGCCCAGTAAGTCGTTCATCGCAACGGCATACAACGATATTTCATTGTCGAGTTATAACTTTACTGTCGACACGGGAGCGGCGACTGAGCGCAGCGTTGTTTGTGAGGTGCTGGGATCAGGCAACTCGGGCTCCATTACCTCGATCTCCGGAACTATTGCCGGCGTCGCTTTTTCCATCCTCGTGGATACGATAGGGGCGTCGACCTACGCGGCCATCGTCGCAGCCAAGCTGCCATCAAATATAGCGGCGGGCAACCAAACCGTTAGCATCGTCTGCGGCGCATCTTGGGGTGCACAGATGATGTCGATCGCGTCTTACCGGTGCCTTAACCTCAGAAGCTTAGTCCCGACCGCAACCCTGGTTAGTAGCGCCAATCCGGGCACAGGTACCATCAACGTCGACGACCACGGTCTTTTGTTCGCCTGCGCGCGCTGCGGCAATTCAGCTCCAACCTATACTTGGGCGGGCATCACAGAAGAATATGACTTTGCAGTCGGAACGTCGGGCCGATCAGCGTCGGGTGGGAGCTATCAAGCTAATGCGGCGGAAGTGGGCAGAATGGTCACGGCAACGCGAAGTGTGACTGGCATCAACTACGGTTTGGTTGCCGCTGTCCTACGTTAGAGCTACCAGATTCGCCACGCGATGATGCAAAGCATGGCAAAGCAAAGCCAGAGAACGAGACGGATCTCGAACATCGCTTGCGCCCACTGATAGGGCGGGGCGAAGGAATTTCTTCCTCAGCCTCGAACCTTTCTTGCGCGGCTATCCAAGTCTTCTCTCCCTTGGTCGGGCGCTTTTCCATCAATGGTGTCTCTCTACATCTTCCGTGCCAACTCTTATCGGTAACCCCAGCCCAACTGGCGTTCCGATATCCGTCAGCACCTCAAAGGAATACCCGGAACCATACCAGCCTGCCGCTTGGACGGAAAGGAAAGGGCGAAGCATTTTGTAGGAAAAGGGGCGTCGACCGACAGATCGTTTCGCCCGAAAGCGGTTACAAGCAGGATCATCGCGCCCATTCGGTTGCACAGGTCGAGGAACGCGCGAGGCAAGCGTAGGAGCCACTGTTTCCTAGAACCCGTTGGCAGGCTGTGTTTACCGCAAGCTCTCCACCGCACACCCCTCAGC
>NZ_RZSV01000395.1:0-2869 GCF_004023205.1 Mesorhizobium sp. M1A.F.Ca.IN.020.03.2.1
TCGATGTCCTATGACGCCCCGCAGGTGACCGTCACCATCGACCGCGAGCGCGCGGCGGCGCTGAACCTGCCCATCGCCGATATCGGCAACACGCTGACGCTGCTGGTCGGCGGCGCCGAAGTGGCGCAGTTCGATCGCGACTCCAACAGCTATGACATCATCCCGCAGGTGCCGCAGGAGTTCCGCGACAATCCAGCGAAGCTCGGCGAGTATTTCGTGCGCAGCGTCGACGGCAAGATGGTGCCGCTGTCGGCGGTGGTGCATATCTCCACCAACGCCTCGCCGGCAGCGATCGAGCAGTTCAACCAGCTGAACTCGGCCACGATCTCCGCCCTGCCCTTGCCCGGCGTGACCACCGGCGACGGATTGAAAGTGCTGGAGGATCTCGCCAGGGAAACGCTGCCCGACACCTTCTTCATCGACTATTCTGGCCAATCGCGGCAGGAAAAGGAGCAGGGCAACACCATCCTGATCGCCTTCGCGGCCGCCGTGATCGTGATCTACTTGGTTCTGGCCGCTCAGTTCGAGAGCTTCCGCGATCCGCTGATCATCATGATGGCGGTGCCGCTTTCGATCTTCGGTGCCATCGTGCCGCTCAATATCGGCCTCGGAACGCTCAACATCTACACGCAGGTCGGACTGATCACCCTGATCGGCCTCATCACCAAGCACGGCATCCTTTTGGTGGAATTCGCCAACCAGCAGCGCGAAATCCATGGCATGCGGCGCCGCGATGCCATCATCGCCTCGGCCAAGGTGCGCCTGCGGCCGATCCTGATGACGACGGCCGCGATGGCGCTCGGCGTGGTGCCGCTGATCATCTCCAGCGGCGCGGGCGCCGCAGCGCGCTACTCGATGGGCCTCGTCATCTTCACCGGCATTCTGGTCGGCACGATGTTCACGCTGTTCGTCGTGCCGATGTTCTACACCTTCATCGCCAGCAAGGACCTGCCGCATCTCGCCGAGAAGCCCGATCCGAAGCTGATGCCGGCGCTGCCCACCTGAAGCAATCCAGGACTGCTCCAAAAACAAAAAAGAGGCCGGAAAACCCCGGCCTCTTTCTTAGGCGGTCGCCCCACGGCTTCGGCGCCAGAGCAATTCCAGGACAAAGTGTGGAACGGTTGCTCGGCGACTTCGCCGTGGCCTTCCGTCCGGAATTGCGTCGAACCTGGCTTGAAGGCGGCAATCCGCCCGCTACTTGACCCGTTACTTTACGATGAGGATGCTGGTGTTGCCCGGGCCGAAGGCCTCCACGAGCTGATAGAAGTCGGCCGCGGCATCGGGATGCAAACGCACGCAGCCATGCGAGGCTGGCCTGCCAAGATGCTTGATGGCATAGGTCGCATGCACCGCATAGCCGCCGCTGAAGAAGACCGAATGCGGCATCGGCGCATTGTCGTACTTCTTCGAATACCACATCTCATGCATGCGGGTCGGCTTGAATGACCCTGTCGGCGTGATGTGCCCCCTGTCGCCCGTCGACACTTTCCAGGTGAAGGTCGGCCGGCCGTCGACCGTGACTTCCATGATCTGCTGCGACAGCGAAACCCGGGCGACGAGCTGGTTGGCATGAGCGGCGTTGCTGCCGAAGAGCAAAGCCGCGCCGGTGAGCGCGGCGGCGGTGACGTGGATGAGCTTGGCTGAAATGGCGGTATGCATGACGATCCCTCTCTCTTTTGCCGGTCGGGCCGGCTGCAATTTCGATGGATCGTCTTATCGGGATCGCCTGTTTCAGGCCTATTTCGCTTAATGTGCGTTAATGTTTCGAATTCGTTTCTCTAAGTTGACGGCCTAATTCCAGAGAACACGCTCCCTTAGACCGGCTGCCGGCAATACCAAGCAGGCCGAAACCGGCGGGCAAAGCGTATATCGCCTTGATATGAATGCCTTTCTCCTAATCTCGAAACCGAATTGCAACAAAACGCGACTTGCGCGGCATGATGCGGATACAGGCCCGCAGCAATGTCGAGGTCACGGGAACAGACATCAGCAAACGAAAATGGGCAGGAAATCGAAAGTTCGCACCTGGTTTCTCAGGGTCGGCGTCTCGGCAATCATCCTCGGTGCTGTCGGCTCTGTCGCCGGGAACCCTGTGACGGCGCTTGGCGCCATGAATTCCGGCGAGGTTTCGACACTGCACACCGCACTGTTCATCGCCACGGTCTGGATCATCTCCAGCCTGCGCGTCAACCGGCTGAGGGCCCTCTGGCGGGTCGGTCTTCGGCTGATAGGGATGCGCGGCCCCTCCGGCTACTTGCTGCCGAGAGGACCGAAGGCCCGCGCCGCAGCGGGGGGCTCCGTAGGCGGCGCGGGCGCTTCGGGAGTTTCCTGAAGCATCGACGACTATCGAATTGGGGATTGAGTTATGAAGACGAAATTTGCCGCTTCGGTGCTGTCCGCACTGCTTTATGCCCAAGGGCTGCTTGGCTTTGCCGCGCTTGCAACGGTGCTGCTCAAGGAGCGCGCCCACGCCGAGATCGCTGCCAGCGCCGAAATGCCGTCCGGCCCCTCGGTCCTGGTGGTGCGCTAGGCGCCGGCGTCGGATCCAAAAGTGCGAAGCGGTTTTGGAAATCCGATGCAAGATCGAGCAAAAGACCTGGCGGCCCTCGCCTCAGTCGGTGCGCGGCGTCGGCGGATCGAACCGGTAACCGGCACCCCTGATCGTGGTGATGGTCTCCGTATCGAGCTTACGGCGCAGCCTCACGATGCGCGAATCGATCGAGCGGTCGAAAGCGTCGGCATTCTCGGCGGGCGCAGCAGCAATGATGTCGTCGCGCGTCAGCACCTTTCGCGGGCTCGCCAGAAACAATCTCAACAGCGCCACCTGCCCCGGCGACAGCTGATCCTCGGCGCCGGAACGATGCATGAC
>NZ_RZSV01000396.1:0-2840 GCF_004023205.1 Mesorhizobium sp. M1A.F.Ca.IN.020.03.2.1
GGTAACGCAAACCGCCGTCATGTCGGCCTTTCGCCTTCGCGCGCGCCGCCGCGCCCGCATGCTGGTTGTCAGCTTGTGGATCACGACAATCAGCCCGGCGATCACCAGGAAGCCGATGCCGAAGCCGAGACTGGTCGCTAACGGCCCGTAGCGCGCCGCCAGCCAGATATAGGCCGCGCCGATGAGGAAACCGACGCCGCACAGGGCAAAAACACCGGCAAGTCCGTAGAGGATTGCGGTCTGCCGCGCTCTTTGAAAGGCCGCCACCGCCTCGCCGGAAGCAAGGCCGGAAATAAGCGAAACCAGCGTCCCCATATGAGGGCTGCTAGCGGCGCGACAGCAGCGCGAACAGGAAGCCTACTCCCGCCGCAATCGCCAGCGACGTCACCGGCTTTTCGCGAGCGCTGGCTATCAACTGCGCTTCCAAATCCTGAGCGCTTCCGCGCATGCTTTCGAACGCTGCCTCGCCGTGCGCGCGCAGCTGCTCGACGCCTTCGGCGGCCGCGCGGCGCGCTGCCCCGTAACTGTCGTCCCGGGTCTTGGCCAATTGCCTGGTGAGCTCTTCGATATCGGCCTTCAACTGCCGGATGTCGGCTTCGAGGTCGGCGCTGGGGGGAGTGTCTGTTGCGGATCTGCCTGCGGCGGTCGCCATTGCGTAACTCCTTATGTTTGCTTCCATTTCAACGCTTGGCCGAGACCGGGGTTCCGTTCTGCCGGTCCGGCTCGTCGTCAGATCAGCGGTCTGCGCTCCTCACCCAAACCTTGCCAGCCGGCCAACTCCGTCAGCCCCTCATGGCTGAGAACCTCGCAACCACCGTCACGCCAAATGATCAGCTTACGGTCCATCAGCTTGCGGATCGTCTTGTTGGTATGCACCAGCGAAAGGCCGAGCGTATCGGCGATATGCTGCTGCGTGATCGGGATCTGCACCGGCCGCTTGCCGTTCAGGCCCGCCCCCCGGGCACGGCTGGAGATGAAGGCGACAAGATAGGCGGTGCGCTCAAGCGCGGAACGGCGACCGATGCTCAGCAGGTTTTCATCGAGCATGCGCTCCTCGCGCGACGCCATCCAGGTGATGTCATAGGCCAGGCCCGGGTAGTTGCGGTAAAGCTCGTGCAATTGGTCGCGCTCGAAGACGCACAGCAGCATCGGCGACAAGGCCTCGACGGAATGCTGCATCTCGCCCATCAGGCTGCCTTGCAGGCCGATGAGATCGCCGGGCATGGAATAATTGAGGATTTGCCGCCGCCCGTCGGGCAACAGCTTGTAGCGGAATGCCCAGCCTGAAAGTATGGTGTAGAGATGCGCGCTGTGGCTGCCTTCGACCAGCACGGTCGCCCCCTTGTCGACCGCAAGCTCTCCTTTCTTGAAGCCGCTGACGAACAACAGCTCCTGGCTCTCGAATTCGCGAAAGACTGGCAACGGCCGCAACGGGCATTTGCCGCAAGGATATTGGCGGGTGGCAAGGGAATATGCGCTCTGGCCGGACATTTCGACCCCTCTTCGAAACCCCTGCCCCGATCGGGCGAATACAAACGCTTCACGCCGACCGAGGTTCCGCCGCTCACGCAATGCATCGCCGGTCATGTCTTTTTTAAATGACAGAGCGCCGAATACCGCGCATGACTGCAGCCTTATAGGAGTCGCCGCCACGTGCCCCCATTGCTAGACGGATTGCGTATCCTGGTCTTGGAAGACGAATTCCTGATAGCGATGGATGTCGAGCAACTATGCCGCGACCAAGGGGCCGCCGAGGTCACGATTGTTGGCGACCTGGCTGAAATCGACCTGCGGGATGGGTTTTCCTGGTTCGACGCCGCTATCGTCGACCTGATGCTCGGCGGCACCTCGACACTCGACTTCGCCGAGCGGCTGCGCAGCGCAGGCATTCCATTCGTCTTCGCGTCCGGCTACTCCGACGCCGAGGATCTCGAAGGCTCTTTTCCCGAGATTAAGCTGGTCACCAAGCCCTACTCGGGAGACGATCTGATCCAGGCCCTGGCGCTCGCCTGCAGGCGCGCGAAAGCGGCGTGACGACGTAGCGTCGAAGAGCCGGAGGTCGGTGTCAGGCGGCGTTTGATCCTGTCACCTGCGCCGAGATCGCGTCGGGGCCGTATTCGTCCTCGCCCGAAATCTTCAGGATGTCCTGCAGCCGGGCGCGCGCGCGGCTGACCCGGCTCTTGATCGTGCCCACCGCGCAGCCGCAGATTTCCGCCGCCTCTTCGTAGGAAAAGCCGGACGCGCCGATCAGGATAATGGCTTCGCGCTGATCCTCCGGCAGCTGCTCCAGCGCGCCGCGGAAATCCTTGAGGTCGAGCTGGCCATGCTGGGCCGGGTGGACGGCGAGCCTGGCGGTCATGATGCCGTCGCTGTCCTGCACCTCGCGGCCGCGCTTGCGCATCTGCGAATAGAATTCATTGCGCAGGATGGTGAACAGCCAGGCCTTGAGGTTGGTGCCCGGCTGGAAACTCTCATGTTTGTCCCACGCCTTGACCAGGGTTTCCTGGACGAGGTCGTCCGCCTTGTCGGCATTCTGCGTCAGCGACACCGCAAAGGCGCGCAGGCTTGGGATCGCGCCGAGCAGCTCGGTCTTGAAGCTCTGGGAGACCGCCGCCATGTCTCAGTCCTTTTTCTCGGCGGGTTCGGCCTTTTCCAGCTGGCTGAGCAACTGAGCGAATCGATCCGGCACCTGATCGGAGACCAGCTCGTCGTAATATTGCTTGAGTTTGCGGGCGATTTCGGAGTTCGGTCCGAGCGGACTGCTACCCCCGTTCCGGTGCCTGCTCGGGGCGCCAGTTATTGAATTCTTTGACATTTCTTTCATGTTTGCCCTAAGTCCC
>NZ_RZSV01000397.1:0-2810 GCF_004023205.1 Mesorhizobium sp. M1A.F.Ca.IN.020.03.2.1
GCATAGTGAGATTGCCGGCCCCGGCCGCGATTGCCAGCACCAATCCGGCAGCGATGCCGCCGACAGCGCCGCCAAGCGCGCCGCTCTGCGTCTTGCCGGGCGAGATTGACGGCGCAAGCTTCGGGCCGCCGACCGCGCGGCCGACGAAATAGGCCGCTATGTCGGTCGCCCAGACGACCGCGAACAGGAAGAGGATCGCGATCAATCCTGAGTGGCTGTCCCCGCGCAGATAGGCGAGCGACAAGCCGGACAACGACGCGTATGCCAGCCCCGAGGCCTCCCACTGCGCTGCTCCCCGCAGCCGCGCGGCAACAGCGACGATAGCAGTGATGGCTGCGACCAGAAGCAGCAGCCAAAGTGCCGGCAGGCCGGCGACCAGCGCGCCGATGAAGACCAGAATCAGCGCTTCCGGCAGAAAGCCGAGCGTCGCACCGTTCTCAGGGCGCGACATGCGCGTCCATTCGTAGAAGATCAACGCCGCGATCGCCGCACAGAACAGGCGGAACGGCAGCCCGCCGAGCCAGGTGAGCGCAAGTGTGACGGCTGCCATCACGATGGCCGAGATGACACGCTGCTGGAGATTGCTCATCGATTCCGCGCTACAAGGCGACGTCGCGGGCGGCGAGCCCGCCGAAACGGCGTTCGCGGCCGGCAAAGTCGCGCAGGGCGTCGGCCAGGTGCTCCCGGCTGAAGTCCGGCCAGTAGCAAGGCAGGAAGACAAGCTCGCTATAGGCGGCCTGCCACAAAAGGAAGTTCGACAGCCTGAGTTCGCCGCTGGTGCGGATCACGAGGTCTGGATCGGGAATGCCCTCGGTGTCGAGCGAGCCGGCAAAGCTCTCCATCGTGATGGCGTCGCTTGTCAAGTCGCCGCGAGCCACGGCATCGGCGAGCTTGCGCGCGGTGCGCACGATCTCATCGCGCCCACCATAGTTGAAGGCGATGACCAGGGTCAGCGCCTCATTGCCTGCGGTCAGCGATTCGGCCTCCTGCAGCAGGCCTCTGATGTCCGGCTGCAGCCCCTCCCTGTCGCCGATCACCCTCACCCGCACGCCGTTTTGATGCAGCTCGGCGAGATCCCGGCGGATGAAGAGCTTCAGGAGGCCCATCAGGTCGCTGACCTCGGACTTCGGCCGCGACCAGTTTTCAGAGGAGAAGGCGTAGACCGTCAGATAGGAGATGCCGAGCTCTGGCGCGGCGCGCACCGTCTTGCGCAAGGCTTCGACGCCGGCGCGGTGGCCGGCGAGCCTCGGCATGCCGCGCGCCTTGGCCCAGCGTCCGTTTCCGTCCATGATGATCGCGACATGCGCGGGGGTTGTCATGGTCTCGCTTTCGAGCCGGTGAGAAACCGACCCTAAACCTGCATGATTTCAGCTTCCTTATCGGAAAGCAGGTGATCGATGGTGCTGATCATCTCATCGGTCAGCTTCTGAACCTGGTCGGAGCGCTTGCGATGATCGTCTTCGCTGATCGTGCCGTCCTTTTCCGCCTTTTTGAGGAAATCCATGCCGTCGCGACGGACATGGCGAACCGCGACGCGGGCGTTCTCCGCATAGCCGTGCGAGATCTTGACCAGTTCCTTGCGGCGCTGCTCGTTGAGTTCGGGCAAAGCAATCCTCAGATTGGTGCCGTCGACGATCGGATTGAAGCCAAGATTGGCCTCGCGGATAGCGCGGTCGACGGCGCTCACCATCGATTTGTCCCAAACCGATACCGAAATCATCCGCGGCTCCGGAACCGTGACGTTGGCCACCTGATTGATGGGCATCGTCGTGCCATAGGCATGGACCTGCACGGCGTCGAGCAGGTTGCTGGAAGCGCGGCCGGTGCGCAGCGAAGCGAGATCGTGCTTGAAGGCCGCGATCGCCCCGTCCATGCGCCGCTTGAGATCGTCGTACTCGCCACTCATGATCATCTCCTCGACCCGTTCGCCGGGTTCAATGCTTGTCTTCTAATCTCGACCGGACCGGCGATCATTCAGCCGTCTTCGGCCCCAGTCAATTGTCCGCGACGATGGTGCAACGGCCGCCGCCTCTTAGAATTTCGCCGAAACCACCTTTTTCGTGGATCGAATAGACGATTATCGGAATGTTGTTTTCACGCGCAAGTGCAATCGCGGCCGTATCCATGATCGTAAGCCCGCGTTTGATGACTTCGGCATGACTTATGCGGTCGAAGCGCACCGCCTCCGGATCCTCCTTCGGGTCGGCCGAATAGACGCCATCGACCTGCGTGCCCTTGAACAGCGCGTCGGCGCCGATCTCGGCGGCGCGCAGCGCTGCGGCCGAATCGGTGGTGAAGAACGGATTGCCGGTGCCGCCGGCAAAGATCACCACCTTGCCTTGATTCATATAGGCGGTCGCCTGGCGCTGTGAAAAACTTTCGCAGAGTTCCGGCATGGCAATGGCCGAAAGCACCACGGCGTCGACGCCGATTTTGTTCAGCGAGGTGCGCAGCGCCAGCGAGTTGATGACGGTGGCGAGCATTCCCATGTGATCGCCGGTGACGCGGTCGCCGCCCTTGGAGGCGACGGCCACGCCGCGGAAGATGTTGCCGCCGCCGATCACGACTCCGACTTCGACGCCAAGCGCCCGCGCCTCGGCAATGTCGGCTGCGATACGGTCGACGACCGAGACGTCGATGCCGAAATGCTGTTCCCCCATCAAGGCTTCGCCCGAAGCTTTCAGCAAGACACGTCGATAGAGGGGCTTCACCGTCATCTGGTTCCTCGAAAAATCTCGGCGCGGGCAAATCTGGAGGCGAAGGCGCCCCGCTTCGCCTGGCGGCGCTGGCACGATGGTTCGACCCGATAC
>NZ_RZSV01000398.1:0-2776 GCF_004023205.1 Mesorhizobium sp. M1A.F.Ca.IN.020.03.2.1
CACAGGCGGCGTCGTGCCCGGCCTCAACGACTATCCGGGCAACCACCCGCCGGTCTTCCCGGTGTTCTGGGGTTTCCGCGTCATGGTCGGCACCGGCATCCTGATGCTCATCGTCTCCTGGTCGGCGGCCTTCTTCCTCAAGCGTCGCCGCAACCTGCCTAAGCCGCTGGCCCTGATCATGGTGCCGATGGCGCTGTCCGGCTGGCTGGCGACGCTGGCCGGCTGGTACACGACCGAGATCGGCCGCCAGCCCTGGCTGGTCACCGGGATATTGAAGACGGCGGATGCCGTCGGCCCGGTCGCCGGCAGCCATGTCGCGCTGACCCTGGCCGTCTATCTCATCCTCTATGTGCTGCTCTTGATCGCCTATCTCGGCGTGCTGGTGCATCTCGCGCTGAAGGCGGCCAAGGAAGGCGACACCTCGCCGTTGCCCGGCGTCATGAACGCCGCGATGTCGCAGCCGGCCGCCGGAGAGTGAACATGCAGGAGCAAGACAAGCGGTACGGTCGGTTCGATGCGGGCCTTTCTTCTGAGGTCGGCGCTGTCACTCACCTGACCGCCGGCACGGGTGCTTCAAACAGTATGGCCGTCTGTCGGACCAATCTCGGTTGGAGGAAAGAAAGATGACCTTCGACTGGCCCACCGCGCTTCCGCTGATCTTCGCCGGCCTGATGGGCCTCGCCATCCTGATCTACGTCATTCTCGACGGTTTCGATCTCGGCATCGGCATCCTGTTCGCAGGCGCCGAAGATGCCGAGCAGGACACGATGATCGCGGCGATCGGCCCGTTCTGGGACGCCAACGAGACCTGGCTGGTGCTGGCGGTCGGGCTCTTGCTGGTCGCCTTCCCGATGGCGCACGGCACCATCCTCACCGCGCTCTATATCCCGGTGTTCCTGCTGCTGGTCGGCTTGATCCTGCGCGGCGTTGCCTTCGATTTCCGCGCCAAGGTGCCGGCCGGCAAGAAGCACCGCTGGAACCGGATCTTCTTTTTGGGCTCCACCATGGCCTCGCTGGCGCAGGGCTATATGCTCGGCGTCTATGTGCTCGGCCTCGATGTCGGCTTTGGCGGCATGGCCTTCGGCGCGCTGGTCGCGCTCTGCCTATCGGCGGCCTACGCCGCCATGGGCTCGGCCTGGCTGATCTACAAGACCGAGGGCGATCTGCAACGAAAGGCGGTGCGCTGGCTGCGCGTCACGCTGGTGTTGACGGCGCTCGGCATGGTCGCGGTCTCTTTGGCGACGCCCTTCGCCAGCCCGCGCATCTTCGACAGATGGTTCCTCTGGCCGGAGATCCTCTATCTGTCGCCGCTGCCGATCGTATCGGCGCTCCTGTTCCTGTGGCTGTGGCGGCAGACGTTTCATCTGCCCAAGCCCGACGACCGCCATGCGCTGCGGCCCTTCCTGACCCTGGCCGCCATCTTCGCGCTCGGTTTCGCCGGGCTCGCCTGGTCGTTCTATCCCTATGTCGTGCCCGACAAGCTGACGATCTGGCAGGCCGCCTCGGCGCCGGAGAGCCTGGCCTTCATCCTGGTCGGCACCGTCGTCGTGCTGCCGATCATCATTTTCTATTCGTTCTACGCCTATCGCGTGTTCGGCGGCAAGGCGACGGATCTGACCTACGATTGAGGAGAGGCGTTGGTGACGGCGTCTTTCTCCCCGTCACCATACGGGGAGAAATGCCCGGCAGGGCAATGAGGGGCAGCGCAAACCTGTCAAGCAGAGCGGCGGCCCGTTCCTGCAAATGCCGGCGCCGCCCCTCATCCGCCTGCCGGCACCTTCTCCCCGTATAGTGACGGGGAGAAGGCCTAAGATGGTCATCCTCAGCTCTTGCTACTTGCCAGCACCAGCACCGGCTTCTCGCTGTAGAGCGCGGGAAACAGCGCTTTCAAATTCTCGATCTTCGGCAGGTCGTTGTAGACGATATAGGGGTAGGTCGGGTTCAGCGTCAGGAAATCCTGATGGTAATCCTCGGCCGGATAGAAGGTCTTGCCCGTCTCAAGCGTCGTCACGATCGGCTTCGAAAACACCTTGGCCTTGTCGAGCTGGGCGATGTAGCTCTCGGCGATCTTCTTCTGCTCGTCGTTCTCGGCGAAGATCGTCGAGCGGTACTGCGTGCCCTGGTCCGGCCCCTGGTAGTTGAGCTGCGTCGGGTTGTGCGCGACCGAGAAATAGACCTGCAGCAACTGGCCATAGGTCACCTTCGACGGATCGTAGGTGATCTCGACCGATTCCGCGTGTCCGGTGCGGCCGGTGCCGACGACCTCGTAGACGGCGTGCTCGGCGCTGCCGCCGGCGTAGCCGGAGACGGCCATGCTGACGCCCTTGACGTGCTGGAACACGCCCTGCACGCCCCAGAAGCAGCCGCCGGCGAAGATCGCTTTCTCCGTGCCGCTGGCGGACTTTTCATCCAAAACCGGCGGCGGGATCACCACCGCGTCCTCGGCCGAACGCGCCGGCGTCTGCCAGAAGGCGGCCGCGGCCGCTGTCAGCACCAGCGCTGGAAGCGGGGCCAGCGAGCGCCGCGCCGCCTTTTTGTCGATGCCGTTCATGTCGGATCTCCTTGTTCGTTGTTCCACTATATACGAAGCAAGCCGCCGCTGGTTTCTCACTTTGCCGTGCGGCGGCTTATCGCCGACGGCGATTGTTGCCAAGAGACCGGGGCCGCTGACTTATTGCGCCGGCGCCATCGCGTCGGCAGGCTTCATCGCATCCGTCGCGGGCTTCATCGCATCCGCCGGCTTCATGGCATCCGTGGCGGGTTTCATCGCCTGGGT
>NZ_RZSV01000399.1:0-2714 GCF_004023205.1 Mesorhizobium sp. M1A.F.Ca.IN.020.03.2.1
GGCATATGCAGTCGACCCGCCAGGTCATCTTCGAGGATTGCAAGGTGCCGGCCGAGAACCTGCTTGCCACCGAAGGCGCGGGCTTCGGCATCGCCATGGCCGGGCTCGACGGCGGCCGGCTCAACATCGCCGCCTGCTCGCTGGGCGGCGCGCAGTCGGCGCTCGACAAGGCGCTCGCCTACACGAGCGAGCGCAAGGCCTTCGGATCGAAGATCAACCAGTTCCAGGCCCTGCAGTTCAGGCTGGCCGACATGGAGACGGAGCTGCAGGCGGCCCGCATCTTCCTCTATGCCGCCGCCTCGAAGCTCGATCGCAAGGCGCCGGATGCCGGCAAATGGTCGGCGATGGCCAAGCGCTTCGTCACCGACATCGGCTTCGACATCGCCAACGAGGCGCTGCAGTTGCATGGCGGCTACGGCTATCTGCACGATTACGGCATCGAGAAGCTGGTGCGTGATCTGCGCGTCCACCAGATCCTCGAAGGCACCAACGAGATCATGCGCGTCATCATCGCGCGAACGCTGATCGGCCGCTGAAGCAGCAAATTTCGGGAGACAACGATGGCAACGATCGCCTTCATCGGCCTTGGCAATATGGGCAACCCAATGGCTGCCAACCTCGTAAAGGCGGGGTATGCGGTGCAAGGCTTCGACCTCGTGCCGGAGAACCTCACGATCGCAAAAGAGCATGGCGTCACCGTCATGGCCAATGCCGTCGCCGCGGTGAAGGACGCCGACGTGGTGATCACCATGCTTCCCGCCGGCAAGCATGTGTTGTCGGTCTACGAGGACATCGCGCCCAAGGCGAAGAAAGGTGCCTTGCTGATCGATTCCTCGACCATCGATGTCGAATCGGCACGCAAGGCTCACGCCATTGCCGCCAGGCACGGCTTGCCTTCGATCGACGCGCCTGTGTCCGGCGGCACCGGCGGCGCCACCGCCGGCACGCTCACTTTCATGGCCGGCGGGTCGGATGCAGCATTCGCCTCTGCCGAGCCGATCCTGAAGCCGATGGCCGGCCGCATCGTTCATTGCGGCGGTGACGGCGCCGGCCAGGCCGCCAAGATCTGCAACAACATGATTCTCGGCATTTCGATGATCGGCGTCGCCGAAGCCTTTGTGCTCGCCGAGAAACTCGGCCTGTCGCACCAGGCGCTGTTCGACGTCGCCTCCACCTCCTCCGGCCAGTGCTGGTCACTGACCACTTACTGCCCGGTGCCCGGCCCTGTTCCGGCGTCGCCCGCCAACCGCGACTACAAGCCGGGTTTTGCTGCCGCCCTCATGCTCAAGGACCTGAAATTGTCGCAGGAAGCCGCGCAAAGCGCCGGCGCCGTGACGCCCCTGGGCGCCGAGGCGACGCAGCTCTACGCTCTGTTCAATGCGCAGGGCAACGCAGGCGCCGACTTTTCCGGCATCATAAATTTCCTGCGCGGCGATCAAACCTAAGCAGCTGCTTGCAAAGGGTTATTAGCAAATTTTTTCGACAGAAATCCGGCAAATTTAGATTTGCTTAAGGTCTCGCTAACTCACCGGTAACGATGTGCCTTTAAAACGGACTGCGAGGCGGACATCGCAACCGCCCGGCGCTCCGGATCAGGTCTCGCGTACCGGAGCCCGTAAGTTTCGCAGGTCTCGAGTAGCGAAACGCCATGCGTATCTGGCAAAGCCGCGTTCCCTTCTGGGACGCGGTTTTTGCGTCTGGGCAAGGCTTCGCTGCAGATTCGGGTCGCCGGGCACCCTCCAGCAAGGGCGCCCGGCTGTGTTTTCTCAGCGCTTCCGCAAATCCGCCTCCGCAAGGTCGAGCGCCTTGGCGATGCGCTCGCAGGCCATGTCGATGGTGTCGCGCGTCCAGATCAGCGGCGGCGACAGTATCATCGTGTCGCCGGTGGCGCGCAGCATCATGCCCTGCGAGATCGCGTGATCGCGCACGACGACCGCCGCACTTCCCGACGGCAGGTATCGTTCCTTGGTCGCCTTGTCCTTGACGATCTCTATCGCACCCATAAGACCGATCGAGCGCACCTCGCCGACCAGCCTGTGGCCGGCGATGCGCTCCTGCAGCGCTTGCGCGAAATAGGGACCGGTGTCGGTCCTGACGCGCTCGACCAGACCTTCCCGTTCAATGATCTCGAGGTTCTTCAGGGCCACCGCGCACGCGACCGGGTGACCGGAATAGGTGTAGCCGTGGTAGAACTCGCCGCCCTTTTGGACGAGCGTCCTGCTGATGCGGTCGCCGACCAGGAGCGCCGACAGCGGCTGGTAGCCGGAGGTCAGCGCCTTGGCGGTGGTGATGGTGTCGGGCTGGACGTCAAAGGTCTGCGCCGCGAACCATTCGCCGGTGCGGCCATAGCCGGTAATCACCTCGTCGAGCATCAAGAGCACATCGTATTTGCGGCAGATGCGCTGCACCTCCGGCCAGTAGCTGATCGGCGGGATTTTCACACCGCCCGCACCCATCACCGGCTCGCCGATAAAGGCGGCGACCTTGTCGGCGCCGACTTCGAGGATGGCGTCCTCGACGGCCTTGGCGGCGCGCAGGCCGAAATCGTGGTCGCTTTCGCCGGGCAGCGCGAGCTCATAGGCATAGGGCATCATCACATGGACGATGTTCGGCACCGCGCCGCCGAGCTGCTTGTGCATGGGCTCCATGCCGCCGAGCGAGGTGCCGGCGATCGTCGAGCCGTGATAGGCCATCTTGCGCGAGATGATCCGGTT
>NZ_RZSV01000039.1:0-33987 GCF_004023205.1 Mesorhizobium sp. M1A.F.Ca.IN.020.03.2.1
GAAGCTCTGACCGCTCCAGAAGGCGCCGAGCGCAACGGATCCGAAATCGCCACCGCCGACTGCCACATCGAAGTGGTCGAGCCGGCGGGATCGGACACGTTCGCCGTCACCAATCTCGGCGGCAAGGGCGTGGTGGCGCGGCTGCGCGCCGACGCCAGGATCCAGCCCGGCACCAGCACGCCGCTGGCCTTCAATCTCAGCAAGGCGGTGTTCTTCGATCCGGCGACCGAGAAGCGCATTCTCTGATGCATGTCGCCCAAAAGTGGATCCGGTTTTGGGGCAGCGACATGCGTCAAGACAAAGATCTAAAGCGCGTGGTCCCGGTCAGTTCAAACACGACGCGCTTTAGACCATGACAAATCCGGATATCGTCATCATCGGCTCCGGCATCGGCGGCGCCACGATCGCCTCCGGCTTGGCCGGCAGCGGCGCCTCGATCCTGATCCTGGAACGCGGTGAACCGCTGCCCGCGACGCCGCATGCGCGCTCGACGCGCTCGATCTTCGTCGACGGGCATTACCGGCCGAAGGAGATGTGGCGCGAGGCCGGCGGCGCCGCGTTCAACCCCGGCAATTACTATTATGTCGGCGGCAACTCGAAATTTTTCGGCGCGGTGCTGATCCGCTACCGCAAGGAGGATTTCTCCGAGCTGGAGCATTTCGGCGGTGTCTCGCCGGCCTGGCCGTTTTCCTATGACGAGTTCGAACCCTGGTATTCGAAGGCCGAGCAGCTTTTCCGCGTGCGCGGCGCGCTCGGCGAGGATCCGACCGAGCCGTTCCATTCGATTCCTTATGCCTTCAAGCCGGTGCCCGACGAACCTTCGATCGCGCGTGCTCGCGCCGAGCTCAAAGGCCTAGGCCTGCATCCTGCCTCGCTGCCGCTCGGCGTCGACATCGAAGCCTGGCTGAAGGAGGGCAAGACCGGCTGGGATGCTTTTCCGAACACCGGGCAAGGCAAGGTCGACGCCCAGACCGGGCCTCTGGCGGCGGCGCTCAATGACAAGAACATCAAGCTCGAAACCGGCGCCCATGTCGACTGGCTCGAGGCCTCGCCGGACGGCAAATCGATTGCCGCCATTCATTACACGCAGAACGGCGCGCAAAGGACGCTCTCGCCGAAGCTGGTCATCCTATCGGCCGGCGCGATCAACTCCGCCGTCATCCTGCTGCGCTCGCCCTCGACAAACGGCAAAGGCCTCGCCAACAGTTCCGACCAGGTCGGCCGCAATTTCATGAACCACAATTCGAGCGCGATGCTGGCGATCGACCCGCGCCGCCGCAACGACGCCGTCTACCAGAAGACGCTGATGCTCAACGACTATTATCTGTCGGGCGGCAAGGGCGGCAAGCCGCTGGGCAATGTGCAACTGCTCGGCAAGATCGACGGCAACATGCTGCGGGCCAATGTGAAGCTGGCGCCAAGATTCGCGCTCGATTTCATGGCCGGCCACGCCGTCGACTGGTACCTGATGTGCGAGGACCTGCCCGATCCTGAAAGCCGCATCCTGGTCGACGGCAAGGAGATCGTCATGCAGTGGCGGCGCTCCAACATGCAGTCGCTGGAAGGCCTGACCACGGTGATGCGCGAAAACTTCCGCGCCTGCGGTTACCCGATCGTGCTGTCGCGCCCGTTCGACAAGCGCACGCCCTCGCACCAGTGCGGCACCGCGCGGATGGGCAACGACCCCGCGACGGCGCCACTCGATACGTTCTGTCGTGCTTACGACCATAAGAACCTGTTCGTCGTGGACGCCGGCTTCCTGCCGACCTCGGCGGCGGTCAATCCGGCGCTGTCGATCGCAGCCCAGGCGCTGCGCGTGGCAGACCATATCCGCAAGACGGAGCTCGCGGCATGACCCGCCCGGCAGCCATCGTCACCGGCGGCGCGCGCGGCATCGGCCTTGCCTGCGCCGAGGCGCTGGCCGATGCCGGCTTCGATATTCTTGTTGCCGACCTTGCGGACAAGCCGGCCGATGGACTTGCCGAAAGCATCGCCGCGCGCAGCGCGAAATTCGCCTATGCCAGCTGTGACATCGCTGATCTCGCTGGCCATCCAAAACTGGTCGCGGCGGCGGTGGACGCCTTCGGCAGCATCGATTGCCTCGTCAACAACGCCGGCATAGGCGCCGTCGTGCGTGGCGACCTTCTGGAATTGAAGCCTGACAATTTCGACCACGCGCTAAATATCAATCTGCGCGGCACGGTGTTCCTCAGCCAGGCCGTCGCCAAGGCGATGCTGGCGACACCCGCCAGCTTTGCGAGGTCGATCGTCACCATCACCTCGGTCAGCGCGACAATGGCCTCGCCGGAGCGCGCCGACTACTGCATCTCAAAGGCAGGGCTTTCGATGTGGGTGAAGAACCTGGCGCTGCGGCTCGCCGCGGAAAACATCGGGGTGTTCGAGGTGCGGCCGGGCATCATCCGCACCGACATGACGGCAGGCGTATCCGCCAAATATGACGCACTGATAGAAGGCGGGTTGGTGCCGGCCAACCGCTGGGGCGAGGGCGCCGATATCGGCGCTGTGGTGGCCGCACTTGCCAGCGGAAAATTCGGCTTTGCAACCGGATCGGTCATCGATGTCGACGGCGCGCTCTCCGTGCCTCGTCTGTGAGTGAGTGGAACCATGGCTGACTACATCATCGTTGGCGCCGGACCGGCCGGTTGCGTGCTGGCCAACCGACTGAGCGAGGAGCCGACCAATTCGGTGCTGCTGCTCGAAGCCGGCGGGAAGGATTGGCACCCGCTGATCCACATGCCGGCAGGCTTCGCCAAGATGACCAAGGGCATCGCTTCCTGGGGCTGGTCGACGGTGCCGCAGAAGCACATGAAGGACCGCGTCTTCTGGTACACCCAAGCCAAGGTTGTCGGCGGCGGCTCGTCGATCAACGCCCAGATCTACACGCGCGGCAACGCCCGCGACTATGACGCCTGGGAGAAGGAAGAGGGCTTGGCCGGCTGGGGCTATCGCGATGTGCTGCCCTATTTCAAGCGCGCCGAGAACAACCAGCGCTTCGCCAACGATTATCACGGCGACCAGGGGCCGCTCGGCGTTTCCAACCCGATCTCGCCGCTGCCGATCTGCGAGGCCTATTTCCGCGCCGGCCAGGAGATGGGAATCCCCTTCAATCCGGATTTCAACGGCGCCAGCCAGGAAGGCGTCGGCTATTACCAGCTCACCCAGAAGGACGCGCGGCGCTCCTCCGCCTCGGTCGCCTATCTGAAGCCTATCCGCGCCCGCAAGAACCTGACGGTCAGGACCGATGTACTCGTCACCCGCGTCGTCGTCGAGAAAGGCCGCGCCATCGGCGTCGAGATCGTCGACAAGCCGGGCGGAGAGAAGACGATCCTGCGCGCGGAACGCGAGGTGATCATCTCCTCCGGCGCCATCGGCTCGCCAAAGCTCTTGATGCAATCCGGCATTGGCCCGGCCGATCATCTGAAGTCGGTCGGCGTCACGCCGGTCCACGACCTGCCCGGCGTCGGCTCCAACATGCAGGACCATCTCGACCTGTTCGTGATCGCCGAATGCACCGGCGACCACACCTATGACAACTATGCTAAGCTGCACCGCACGATGTGGGCCGGCCTGCAATACGTGCTTTTGAAGAAGGGCCCTGTCGCATCCAGCCTGTTCGAGACCGGCGGCTTCTGGTACGCCGATCCGACCGCCGCCTCGCCCGACATCCAGTTCCATCTCGGTCTCGGCTCCGGCATCGAGGCTGGGGTCGAGAAGCTGAACAATCCCGGCGTGACGCTGAACTCCGCCTTCCTGCGCCCGCGCTCGCGCGGCACCGTGCGATTGAAGAGCGCCGATCCCGCCGATCATCCGCTGATCGACCCGAACTACTGGTCCGATTCCTACGATCGCGACATGTCGATCAAGGGACTGCGGCTGGCGCGGGAGATCATGCGGCAGAAGGCGCTGCAGCCTTTTGTGCTGCGCGAGGTGCTGCCCGGCCCTGCGCTGCAAAGCGACGCCGACCTCTTCGACTATGCCTGCCGCGCGTCCAAGACCGATCACCATCCCGTCGGCACCTGCCGCATGGGACATGATGCGATGGCTGTGGTGACGCCCGATCTCAGGCTGCGCGGCATCGACGGCCTGCGGGTCTGCGACGCGTCGGTGATGCCGCGTGTCCCCTCCTCCAACACCAATGCGCCGACCATCATGGTCGGCGAGAAGGGCGCCGATCTGATCCTCGGACGCGAGCCGCTGCCGCCGGCCGTGTTCAAGGGCAATAAGGCGGCTTGAGGGAAGAACAATGATCCGCCACTGCGTCTTTGTCCGCTTCGGCGACGGCAGCTCCGCCGCCGAGCGCGCCGCGATTCACGCCGATCTCGAAGCGCTGCGCCCGGCCATCGACGGCATGGGCAAGGTTCATTTCAGCGCCAATGTCAGCCCGGAGCCGTTCGCGCGCGGTTTCGGCCATGGCTTTACCATCGATTTCCGCGATGCTGCCGCCCGCGACCCCTATTTGGCGCACGAGGCGCATCAGCGCGCCGGCGCTCGCCTGGTAGCGGCGCTCGAAGGGGGCACCGACGGGGTGATGGTCCTCGACTTGGAGTTTACGGAAATGTGACCGCCGGTTGATCGGAAACCGGCAAATAACCCGTTCTCTTTTGCACTGCATGGAACATATCGTTCCTTTCGCGGATGCAAAGGAGCAGCGATTTGAGTCTCACCTCGGAGCAGAAGAAAACCGTACTCGCATCTTTCCTGGGCTGGACGCTCGACGCTTTTGATTTCTTCCTTCTGACATTCCTGCTCACAGATATCGCCGCTGAATTCCACACCGATGTCCCGGCGGTCTCCAAGGCGCTGTTCCTGACCTTGGCCACGCGATTCATCGGCGCGTTCTTGTTCGGCATGCTTGCCGACAGATATGGGCGCAAACCGCTGCTGATGCTCAACATCGTCAGCTACTCGGTGATCGGGGCGCTGGCGGCCTTCTCGCCCAATCTCGGCATATTCCTGGCCCTTCGGGCGCTGTTCGGCATCGCGATGGGCGGCGAGTGGGGCCTTGGCAGCTCGCTCGCCATGGAATCCATTCCGCCCAGCGCCCGCGGCATGGTTTCGGGCATCCTGCAATGCGGCTATCCGGCGGGATATCTGCTGGCGGCAGTTGTCTATGGGCTGCTCTACGGCCAGAAGATCGGCGATTTCACCTTCGGCTGGCGCGCCATGTTCCTGCTGAGCTTCGTACCGGCGCTGATCGTGCTCTTCATCCGCTCGCACGTGCCGGAATCGCCCGCCTTCGTCTCAGGCCGGGCGCAGGCGCGGCCGGGTCTTCTCGTAACGCTGCAGAAGCACTGGGGCATCGCGCTCTATGCCGTGGTGCTGATGATGTTCTTCAACTTCTTCAGCCATGGCACGCAGGACCTCTACCCGACCTTCCTGAAGAAGCAGCACGGCTTCGATCCGCACACGGTGAGCTGGATCACCATCGTCGCCAATATCGGCGCCATTGTCGGCGGCTTGGCGTTCGGCGCGCTGTCGGAGAAGATCGGGCGCATAAACGCCATCACGCTCGCCTGCGTCATTGCCCTGCCGGCTATTCCGCTCTGGGCCTATACGACGACGCCCTTCATGCTGGCGCTCGGCGCCTTCATCATGCAGGTGGCGGTGCAAGGCGCCTGGGGCGTCATTCCGGTGCATCTCAACGAGCTATCGCCGGGCTCCGTGCGGGCGACCTTGCCTGGCTTCATCTACCAGGCCGGCAATCTGGCGGCCTCCTATGGCGGCCCGTATCAGGCCGGCATCGCCGAAGCGCGGGGAGGCAGCTATGGCTATGCGCTGGCATTGTTTGCCGGCGTGGTCGCCGTCTGCATCATCGTCGTGATCCGCTTCAGCCCCGAGAAGCGTGGCGAGGTCATGACCGTGATCGACCGGGAAGTCAGCCCAGTCTGAGCGCGACCACGCCCGCGACGATGCCCAGCGCCGCGGCGGCGCGCCATGCCGTCATCTTCTCGCCCAGCGCAAGCACCGAGATCAGCATGGCGAACAGGATCGAGGTCTCGCGCAGCGACGCCACCGAGGCGATCGGCGCCTTGGTCATCGCCCACATCACGATCCAGTAGGCGGCGCCGCTGAGCACGCCGGTGAAGAGGCCTGCCTTCCAGTCCCGCGCCAGCAGGGGCAGCGACTGTGGCCCGCGAAAGGCGATGCACAGCACCAGCGCCCAGAGCGCATCGCAGACGAACAGCCAGGCCGCATAGCTTTGCGCGGTTGCCGCCAGCCGCGCGCCGCTGCCGTCCGACAGCGTGTAGCTGGCAATGAAGATCGATGTGCCGAGCGCGAAGCTGACGGCGCGCAGATTGAACCGTTCAAGATGCACACCGCCGCGAAACGACATGACCAGCGTGCCTGCCGACAGAAGCACGATGCCGAAGATGGAGAGTGGCGCCGGTATCTCTCCGAGCAGAACGATGCCGCCGAGCGCGGAGAGCAGCGGCGCGGTACCGCGCGCCAGCGGATAGGTCTGAGCGAAATCGCCGGCCTTGTAAGCGCCGATCAGAAACGTCCGGTAGCCCATATGGAAGAAGACCGAGGCGAGGATGAATGGCCAGACCTCGGCTTTCGGCACTTCAACGAAAGGCAGCGCCAGCAGCGCCGCAGCCCCCATGCCGAGCGTCATCAAGGTGATCGACAGGAAGCGGTCGAGGTGCACCTTGACCAGCGCGTTCCAGATCGCGTGCATGGCGGCCGCCGACAGCACCGCGAGGAAGACGAAAAGCGTCATGCCCGCCTCACCCGCCTGCAAGCCTAGCGGCGATGCCTGGGGTTTCCAGATCGATATCGACCCTGAGCGGGAAATGGTCGGAGGCCACTTCGCCGATATCGGCGCTCACGGAACGCACCCGCCCGGCCAGCACGCCGCCAACGAAGCAATGATCGAGCCGGCGTTTCGCCAGCTTGCCCTCGATGATCTTTTCATGCGTGTGGAAGTCCGCCACCGGCTTGGCGGCGACGGCTGCGGCATCGACGAACCCGTCGATATAGACGGCGCCGCGATGATAGGGCGTGCTGCCGACGATGCGCCGGTATTCCGCACTTCCCGGCTCCATGTTGAAATCGCCGAGCCAGATCGCCGCCAGCGGGTTTTCCGGCTCCGGCTCGCCATTCGCCCAGTTGCGCTGCGGCTCGTCATCGGCGCCGCTCCAGGGACCGCCATCGGACGGCGCGCGGCGCTGTTCGGCGAGCAGATAGTCGATCTGCTCCAGCCGCTCTTCGGCCGCGATATGGGCAAGATGCAGCGAGAAGACCCGCACGGATCCCGCCGGCGTCCGGATCATGCACTCCAGTGCGGCGGTGCGCGTGTTGAGGGGCTTGAGCGTGCGGCGCAGCGGCAGCGCATGCAGCCGCGACCAGACGATCGGCAGCTTCGACAGAAGCATCGTGCCGAACTGCCTGCGGCGGTTGACGATGCGCCCATCACGCTTTTCGCTGGCGTCCATGTCGAAGGCCGGACCGTAGACCCAGTGATAGTCGGGCAGCAGCCTGGACAGGATTTTCGGCTGGTCGTCGCCGTTGCTGCGCTGCCAGTGCCGCTCCACTTCCTGCAGGGCGATGATGTCGGCACCGTCGACGAGGCGCGTGGCGCGCGCCAGATCGTAGCGGCCGTCGCTGCCGTAGCCGTACTGGATGTTGTAGCTGACCAGCTTCATCGATTAACCGGCTGAATATCCGGCCACGGCACTAGCGCCTCGGCCATCGCGTTGCAATGGACGCCATCGACATGCGGAATGGTCCAGTCATGACCGCCGACCCCGGCATCGTCTAGGTCGTGAGCGACTGGAACCGCCCCGCCGGCGATGCTGCCAGCTCGGACCAGTCGATTTCTTCTTCCAGACGGTGATAGGCTTCGTCGCCGATCGTACCGTCGCGGCGCAATTCTTCGAGCCTATCGCGCTGCCGCTTGATGGCATAGAGGCGCAGCCGGTCGTATTCGGTGGCCGCCTGCGCATCCTCAGGATTCTCGGCGATCTTTCGTTGGGCCTCGTACTGCTCGCGCACGACGTCCGCAGCGGCAGACGTCTTGCGGCTCAGGACGTCGAGCGCGGCTTCCATGATGGCAACGCGTGCCTGCGCCACTTCGCGATCTATCGTCGTATCCTCTTCGAAATTGAGCCAGCGCAGCAGCGGCTTCAAGCTCATGCCTTGCAGCACCAGCGTGCCGAGCACGACCGCGAAGGCGGCAAGCACGATCGGGTCCCGGCCAGGGAAATTGGCCGGCAGTGCAATGGCCACCACCAGGCTCACCAGCCCACGCATGCCGCACCAGCCGACAAGCAAGGCGCCCCCGAATGTCGGCGCATCCCGCCTTTGCTCTTTGCTGTCGAAGCGGGCGAACCGCCGTATGATCGCGACGTAGCCAAACACCCAGACGAGGCGTGCCACGATGACAACGGCCAGCACCGTTGCGGCGAAGACAAATTCATCGCCCTGCCCATCGCCGGAGAGCCTGCCGACGATCGACCGGGCCTGCAGGCCCATCAGCACGAAAGCCAGCACATTGAGCACGAACACTGCCGACTCCCAGACCGAGTAGGTGCTGACGCGGCGTCTGGCCGACATCTGGCGTGGCGCGGTGCGCGCGATGGTGATGGCATAGACGACGATGGTGATGATGGCGGAAAGGCCGATCCTGTCGGCGATGATCCAGACGGCAAAGGTTCCGGCAAACTGCACCACGGTGCTGCTTGCCGCATCCTCGATGCGCGTCAGCGTCAGCAGCGAGAGGCGGCCGAACAGATAGCCGGCGGCGACGCTGCCGACCGTCGACAGAAGGATCACCGGCACCGCATCGCTCAGCATGACCGAGCCGACCGCGGCCGAAACGGCGATGCGGTAGATCAGAAGCGCCGTGGCGTCGTTGAGCAGGCTCTCCCCTTGCAGGATGGCGTTGAGGCGGTGCGGCACCTTGAACTGGCCAAGCACGGCGCTCGCCGCCACGGCGTCCGGCGGCGCGACGATGGCGCCGAGCGCGATCGCCGCCGCGATCGGCAGACCGGCCATCTTCCAGCCGACGAAGGCGACGACCACGGTGGTGAAGACGACCGCGCCCAATGCCAGCAGCACCAGCGACAGCCGGTAGCGCTTCAGGTCGCGCAGCGACGTATCATAGGCGGCATCGAGAAGCACCGGCGCGATGAACAGGGCAAGCGCCAGTTCCGGATCGATCTCGATGGTCGGCGCACCTGGCAGAAAGGCGATCCCCACTCCGGCCAAGGCCAGCAGGGAGGGATAAGGTATCCCCAGCCATCGCGACAACGCCGTCAGCCCGACGGCGATCAGAAGCAGGATGAGGGTGAGCTCGAAAAGCGCCATGGCTCATCGTAGCGATGGAACCAGGCCTTTGGCACTGCAAAAAGCGATGGTGAATGGTGAATGGTGAACGGGCATCATCAGAGAGAATTCGAGCACGTAACGTGCTCTCTTCGCCGACTACCATTCACTTATTCACTATTCACTGTGCACCCTAGTGCAGCACCAGCATGTCGCCCGACGAGAAAGAGATGTCCGCCTTCTCGCCGACGACAGGCGGCGGCGTCGCCGAGTTGTTGAAGGTGTCGAGCGATACCGTGTTGCCGCCGATGCCGACGCGCACCCGGATGACCGAGCCGAGGAAATGCACTTCGGCGATCTCGCCCGAAAGGCTGGTGTCGTGGCCGGGCTGGCGTCCGAGCGAAATCGCTTCGGGCCGCAGCGCCAGCGACAGCGTGTCGCCGGACTTCGACCCGTTGAGCTTGCCCTTCAGCGAGACTTCCTGCGTGTTGACCCGCACCTTGCCGGACGCGGCATCGGTGACCTTGCCTTCCAGCACGTTGAGCGTGCCGACGAAATTGGCAACGAACTTGGTCGCCGGCCGGTTGTAGATCTCGAACGGCGTGCCGACCTGTTCGGCCTTGCCGCCATACATGACCGCGATGCGGTCGGAGATCGACAGCGCCTCTTCCTGGTCATGCGTCACGAAGATGGTGGTTATGCCGAGCTTCTTCTGGATCGAGCGGATTTCCTCTCGCAGCGAAATGCGCACTTTGGCGTCCAGCGCCGACAGCGGCTCGTCGAGCAGCAAAAGCTTCGGCTTCGGCGCAATGGCGCGCGCCAGCGCGATGCGCTGCTGCTGGCCGCCGGAGAGCTGGTAGGGATAGCGGTCGGCCATCTGCGGCAGCCTGATGATGTTGAGCATCTCCGCGACACGGGAATCGATGGCCGCCCTGGGCATGCCCGCCACCTTCAGTCCGAACCCGATATTCTGCGCCACAGTGAGGTTGGGAAACAGCGCATAGGCCTGGAACACCATGCCGATATTGCGCTGGTTGGGCTTCAGCCTGGTGATGTCCTTGCCGCTAACCACGATCTTGCCGGCCGAGGGCTCCTCGAAGCCGGCCACCATGCGCAACACCGTCGTCTTGCCGCAGCCGGACGGACCGAGGAAGGAGACGAATTCGCCCGGCGCGACATCGAGGTTGAAATCCTCGACCACGGTTGTGGCGCCGAAGGACTTTCGCACATGCTGGATGGAGAGGAACGGCTCGGCCATGGCTTTTTCTTTCGGTCGGTACTTCGCTCAATTGGGGCGGTTCGCTGATTTCGGCGCGAAACGGGACAAGATCTGGATCAGCGACATGCAGCCCCAGGTTATGACGAACGCGATGATCGACAGCGCCGCCGGCTCATAGGCGCGGTTGGCCACAAGATTCTGCAAATACGGGCCGAATGCCGGCCGGTTGAGCAGGCTGGCCATGGTGAATTCGCCGATCACGATGGCGAAGGTCAGGAATGCGCCCGAAAGCACCGCGATCAGCACATTGGGCAGGATCACGCGGCTGATGATCGTGCCCCAGCCGGCGCCCAGGATCTGCGCTGCTTCCGTCAACGTGCGCACGTCGATGGTGCGAAGCCCGGTGTCGACGGCGCGGTACATGTATGGCAGTGCAAGCGTTGCATAGCCGATGACCAGCAGAGCATTCGCGCCTGGATTGGTTGCCAGGAACGGCAGCGGCGAATTCGACCCATACATCCTGATATAGCCGAAGACGATGACGATGGCCGGGATCACCAGCGGCAGCAGCGTGATGAACTCGACGATCGGCCTGATCTGCGGCATGCGAAGGCGGATCCAGTAGGCCGTAGGCACGACGATCAGCACGCCGAGGAGAATGGTGAAGATGGCGACGACCGCCGAAAACATGAAGGTCGCCTGGAACTGGCTGTCGCCGAGCACGACCTTGTAGGCGTCCAGGGAATAGACGCCGCGGCGCATGCGCAGCGAGAACTCGATCGTCGCGATCAGCGGGATGAAGAAATACGCCGCGCCGAGGACAAAGACGACCCAGGCCCAGAACCTGCCGGATTTCATTTCAGCCACCTCTCCGAGCGCGTCCGGAACCAGATGTAGAAGATGTTGGCAAGCCCGGTGATGACGATCATGCCGAAGGCGATCGCGTAACCGAGATGGGCATTGTGCAGCACGTCGCCGCGGATCTGGGCGTAGAGCAGGATCGGCACGATGTTGAGCGAGGACCCGGTCAGCGCATAGGCGGTGGCGATCGCCCCGAAGGCATTGGCGAAGAGCAGGATCACGGTGCCGAGGAAGCTTGGCCACAGCACGGGGATTACCACCAAGCGCCAGTATTGCGCCTGAGTGGCGCCGAGCGTGGCGGCGGCTTCGCCCCATTCCCTTTTTAGTCCGTCGATCGCCGGCACGATGATGACCACCATCAGCGGGATCTGGAAATAGACATAGGTGATCGTCAGACCCCAGAACGACAGCAGGTTGAAGCCATGCGCATAGATGTTGAACCCAACCAGCGTGTTGAGAAGCACGGTGACGAGGCCCAGCCGGCCTAGGGTCGCGATGAAGGCGAAAGCCAGCGGCACTCCGGCGAAATTGGACGCGACACCGGAAAACGTCAGCGTCCCCGACCGTATCCAGTTGGGCAGGCCTCCGCGCACGATGGCGATGGCGATGGCAAGACCGGCGAAGGCGCCGATCAGCGATGACGCCAGGCTGACCTTTATCGAAATCCAGTAGGCGGCAACGATGTTGGCCGAAAAAAGCGCGACGATGTTGGCGAAGGTGAACTCGCCCGCCTCGTTCTGGAAGGCGCCCAGCATCAAGTAGAGCGTGGGCAGGATCAGGAACATGACGGCGAAGACGAAGAACGGCGTTACGCCAAGCCATTGCGTCGGCAGCCGCATTGCGCGCGCTTCGCCGGGGGGCGCGGCCTTGCCCGCAATTGCCTGATTGGAAACCGAGAGATCGGTCATGCGCCGGCTACCGTTTTTGGGAAGGAGTCCGGGCGGCCATCGGGCCGCCCGGACCATATTGATCCTTACTTCACATTTGCGCCGACAACGGCGTCCCAGTTCTTGGTGATGGCTTCTTTCGCCTTGCCCTGTTCATCGAGCGTCGGAAACACCGCGGCCGCATAGGACTCGGCCGGAGGCATCTTCGCCAGCATATCCGCCGGAACCTTGCCGTTCTTGGCGAGATCGTTGAAGCGGATCGGGTGGCAATAGCCCTTCAGCCAGCCGATCTGGCCTTCGTCGGAGTAGAGATATTCCAGCCAAAGCTTGGCCGCATTCGGATGCGGCGCGTAAGCGCTGATCGCCTGCACGTAAACGCCGGCGACAACGCCGGTCTTCGGCACAATGACGTCAACGGGGGGATTGCCCTTCAGCGTGTCGCGACCGGAGAGCGCGTTGTAGTCCCAGGTGACGAGGATCGGCGTCTGGCCCTGGGCGAGCGTCGCGGTTTTGCCGATGACCGGCAAGAAGTTGCCGGCGGCATTGAGCTTCTTGAAAAATTCGAGCCCGGCAGTGCCTGCGGCTTCGCCAGCGGCAGCGCCGCTGGCAAGGCCGGCGGCGTAGACGGCCTGGATAGCCTGGTTCGAAGCGCGCGGATCGCCGGCAAGGGCAACCGAGTTGGCGAATTCAGGCTTCAGCAGGTCGGCCCAGTCGGTCGGCGATTCCTTGACCAGATCCTTGTTCACCTGGAACGAGAGCACGCCATAATAGTCGCCTGTCCAGTAGCCGTCAGCGTCCTTGGCGCTGTCCGGAATAGAATCCCAGGTCGAGACTTTATAAGGCTGGATCAGGCCGTCCTTCTTGGCGGACGGACCGAAGGACAGGCCGACGTCGATGACGTCAGGTGCCTGCGGGCCCTTGTTGTCCTTGTTCGCTTTGATCGCCTCGATCTCATCGCCGGACCCTGCATCCGGGTTGAGCTCGTTGACGGTGATCTCCGGATACTTCGCCTTGAAGCCGGCGATGACGTCGCCGTAGCCGCACCAGTCGTGCGGCAGCGCGATGGTGGTGAGCTGGCCCTCGGCTTTCGCCGCCTTGACGAGATCGTCCATCGCGTCGGCGGACGAAATCACCGTCGACGCAAACAGCGCCGCGGCCGAAAGGGAAAGTACTTTCCCCGTGAATTTGAACATGTGTTCTCTCCGTTGAACTGACGCCATTGGACGCCTGCGATGCGGTATCGTTTTCGTGTGACAGCCAGATGAAAGCTTTGTGAAAGCGGCACCCCGCAACACGAAAAAGTAAACTCTCTTTAACCGGCTGTAGCAATCGCTTCGCGATTCTTTTTCCGGCTAATTATTCTCCTCCTTGCATTCCGCCCGTTGCCCTTTCCTTTCCCCTCGTTTCCAGATCAACTTTCCGCTGCAAATTGGTTTACACAGACCCTACGATGGCATTTTCGAGCAGAGCAAGCGCCCCTTTCTTGGTGAGCTTGACCGGATTGCCGCCGGCGGTCGGATCGACCACCGCCATGTCGGCGATCAGTGTCTTGCGGTTCTTGTCCATGTCGAGGTCCTTGATCAGGCCGGGCAGCGCATGCGGCACCTTGAGCTCCTTGCGCAATTTGATGACGGCTTTTGCGAAGCCATCGAAGCCGCCCTTGATGCCGCAATAGGCGGCGAGCCGCGCGATGCGATCCTCGATCGCATCGCGGTTGAAGGCGAGGACATAGGGCATGAACACCGCATTGGTCATGCCGTGATGGGTGTCGTAGAGCGCGCCGATCGGATGCGACAGAGAGTGGATGGCGCCCAGCCCTTTCTGGAAGGCGGCCGCGCCCATCGCGGCCGCGCTCATCATATTCGCGCGGGCGACCAGATCCTTGCCGTTGGCGAAGGCCTTGGGCAGGTTTTCGAACACCAGCCGGATGCCTTCCACGGCGATGCCGTCTGCCATCGGATGATAGCCCGGCGCGCAATAGGCTTCGAGGCAGTGGGCGAGCGCGTCCATGCCGGTGCCGGCCGTGATGAAGGGCGGCATGCCGACCGACAGCTCCGGATCGGCAATCACGATCGCTGGCAAAAGCTTCGGGTGGAAAATGACTTTCTTGGTGTGGGTCTCTTCATTGGTGATGACGCCGGCGCGGCCGACCTCGGAACCGGTGCCCGCCGTGGTCGGCACCGCGATGATCGGCGCGATCGCATCCGAGTTGGCGCGCGTCCACCAGTCGCCGATGTCCTCGAAATCCCATACCGGACGCGTCTGCCCGGCTTGGAAGGCGATCAGCTTGCCGAGGTCGAGCGCCGAGCCGCCGCCGAAAGCGACGACCCCGTCATGCTTGCCTTTCTTGAACACGGCGATGCCGGCGATCAGGTTGGACTCGACCGGGTTCGGCTTCACCTCGGAAAAGACGCCATAAGGCACATTGGCATCGTCGAGGATCTTCAGTGTCGAAGCGACGACGGGCAGCTTCGCCAGGCCCGGGTCGGTCACGAAAAGCGGGCGCTTGATGCCTGCCGCAGCCAGCGCGTCCGGCAGTTCCTTGATGCGCCCCGCGCCGAAGCGGACGGTGGTGGGGTAGTTCCATTTGGAGGTGAGCTTGGACATGGATTGTCTTTCGAATTCAGATCGCTTCGCGCAGGTGATAGGATTTCGGCCGGGTCAGGTTGTCGTAGCCGATGGCGGACAGCGCCGCGCCCTTGCCGGTGTCCTTGACGCCGGTCCAGACCAGCGCCGGATCGAGATAGTCGCAGCGGTTCATGAACACGGTGCCTGTCTGGACCCGGTCGCCGATCGCCACGGCGCGCTCGGTGTCGCGCGTCCAGATCGAGGCCGTCAGCCCATAGGGGCTGTCGTTCATCAGCGCGATGGCTTCCTCGTCGTCGCGCACCTTCATGATGCCGACGATCGGGCCGAAGCTTTCCTCGCGCATGACGCTCATCTGGTGGTCGACACCGGTCAGCACTTCCGGCGCCAGATAGGGCGAGCCCGGCCTGTCGTTTTCCACCTTCATGGCGATATGCGCCTTGGCGCCCTTGCGCAGCGCCTCTGCCTTCTGCTCGCGGATCAGGTCGGCGAAGCGTGCCTGCGCCATCGGACCCATGGTCGTCGCCTGCTCCAGCGGATTGCCGACGACATAGTTCCTGGTCTCGGCGACAAAACCTTCGACGAACTCGTCATAGACCTTTTCGTGCACATAGACGCGCTCGATGCCGCAGCAGCATTGGCCGGAATTGTAGAAGGCGCCGTCGACCAAATTGGCGACCGCATGGTCCATTTTGGCGTCGGGAAGGACATAGGCCGGATCCTTGCCGCCGAGCTCGAGGCCGAGCGTCATGAAGGTGCCGGCCGCGGCCTTCTCGATGGCGCGGCCGCCGGCAACCGAGCCGGTGAAGTTGACATGATCGATCTTGCCCGAGCCGAGCAGCCTTTCGGTCTGGTCGTGGTTCATGACCAGATTCTGGAACAGGCCTTTCGGCAGGCCCGCCTTGTCGAACGCCTGCTGGAAGCGCTCGCCGACCAGCAGCGTCTGCGCCGCATGCTTGAGGATGACCGCGCTTCCGGCCATCAGCGCCGGCACGATCGTGTTGACCGCGGTGAGATAAGGATAGTTCCACGGCGCGATCACCAGCACGACGCCAAGCGGCACCTTCTTGACATAGCGGCGAAAGCCGTCCTTCGGATTGGAGGCCATGATCGGCTTCAGCGCAGCTTCCGCGATCTCGACCATGTAGCTGGTGCGTTCCTTGACGCCGCCAAACTCGCCGCCATAGCGCACCGGCCGCCCCATCTGCCAGGCGATCTCGGGCACGATCTCGTCGCTGATGCCGACCAGCGCTTCCAGCATCGCCAGCATGTACTTGCCGCGCTCGGCAACCGGTGTCTCGGCCCATTTCTCCTGCGCCGCCCTGGCGCGCTCTGCCGCCGCATTGATCGCCTGATCCGTCGCGACCGGCCGCTCGGCATAGATCGAGCCATCGATGGGTGATTTAAGTTTTACGGTAGCCAAGAAGACGTCTCCAAATTGACTCTTTCAGCAGGCGATGGCTCTGACATGACCATGCGCGGCATAGGCCAAAATGGCCTTGTCACGGGTTACGATAGTCAAATCGCGCTCCCGCGCGGTCGCTATCAGAATTCGATCCATTGGATCGCTGTGAACGACACCTGGGAGGTAGGAGGCCGCGATGAGAATACGTGGCGTCACCCCTTCCACTGTGACGGCCGCCGCCTCAACGAACTCGTCGAACCAACGGTCGGGCGTCTTCGTGGACGGCAACCTGCCCTTCGACACCAGCATGCCCATCTCCCATGCCGTCATGACCGATACGTTCAGCGTGCCGGACTGAGGAGCCTTGCTGATAGCCGTTGTCGCCGCATCGGCTATCGGTTCGTCCTGCGAAATCCAGATGACCGCGCAAGTGTCCAACAGAAGGTTCTCAGTCTTCATAGACCTTGCCCCAATCCTGCTCGACAGGCTCCGTCAGATCGACCTCTGGGAGGATAGTAAGCGTTCCCTTCATGCAGCCGAAGATCGGGTGCCGTGTCGGTGTCCCGCCGATCTCGGCCTGAGCCGATTCGCCGAACCCCTTTGCAGTGCCGGAACCTGGCTGAACGCGCCGAAAGACCAGATTTTCGCCCGCTATATTGACGGACTCAGTCTGGAACCCCGCGGCCAGCCACTCCTTTGTCATTGGATTGTTGCTGGGGTTATTGCTCCACCAAGCCGGATACTGCTTGGACGCCGGTAGCTTTTCGCCAAGCAGCTTCTCGATGTCGCTGAACGACATCGGAACCCGCTCGCCGGTTTGAGCCATAAGATACGAACGCAAAGGCGAATACTTTCCCATTCTCACGCTCCCGAACTCAACCAGCCAAGACTACAGCTTTAGTTAGGTTCAGTCAACGTTCGACTACAGCTTTAGTAGCGTTCAAACCCCCGGTGCAGTTCCCAATCCGTGATGCGGCGGTCGTATTCGAACTGCTCCCAGCGGGCGGTGTGGACATAGTGCTCGATCACCTCCTCGCCGAAGGCCTGCTTCAGCATCGTGGAGCCTTCCAGCGTCTCGGTGGCATCGCGCAGCGTCTTCGGGATTTCCGGCAGTTGCGACGCCTGATAGGCGTCGCCGACAAACGGCTTCTGCAGCTCCAGCTTCTCGTCGATGCCGGCGAGACCGGCCGCGATCAGCGCAGCGAAGGCGAGATAGGGGTTGAGATCGGCGCCGCCGATGCGGCATTCCATGCGGATGCCCTTGGTACCCTCGCCGCACAGCCGGAATCCCGCCGTGCGGTTGTCCTCGCTCCACATGATCTTGGTCGGCGCGAAGGTGCCGGCCTGGAAGCGCTTGTAGGAGTTGATGTACGGCGCCAGGAACCAGGTGAACTCCTTGGCGTATTTGAGCTGGCCGGCCGCCCATTGCTGGCCGAGGCTCGACAGCGTCCATTCGGCGTTTTTGTCGAAGAACAGCGGCGTCCCGCCGTCGGCGCTCCACAGCGAATTGTGGATGTGGCTGGAATTGCCGGCAAGCCCGTAATTGTACTTGGCCATGAAGGAGATGGCCTTGCCTTCGGAATCGGCGATCTCCTTGGCGCCGTTCTTCAGGATGACGTGGCGATCCGCCATCTCGAGTGCTTCGGCATAGCGCACATTGATCTCTTCCTGGCCCGGACCCCACTCGCCCTTGGAATTTTCGATCGGGATACCGGCTGCCTCCATCTCGTTGCGGAGCCGGCGCATGACGCCTTCTTCCTTGGTGGTGATGCCGATCTGGTAGTCGCCGATATAGGGCGAAGCGCTGTCGAGCCCTTGCCAGTGCTTCCTGCGCGCCGATTCATAGGTTTCGCTGAACAGGTAGAATTCGAGCTCGGAGGCGAAGTAGCCGATATAGCCGCGCTCGCTCAGGCGCTTGACCTGCTTCTTCAGGATCGCGCGCGGCGAATGCGCGAGGTCCTCATGGTCGTGATGATCGAGCACGTCGCAGATGACCAGCGCCGTCTTCTCCAGCCATGGGACGCGCCGAAGGGTCGACAGGTCGGGTTTCATGACGAAGTCGCCATAACCCTTCGACCAGCTCGCCGCCTTGTAGCCCGGCACCGGCTCCATATCGATGTCGCAGGCCAGCAGATAGTTGCAGCCATGCGTCTCGCCATGCGCGGAATCGACGAAATACTGGGCCAGGAAGCGCTTCCCGGCGAGCCGGCCCTGCATGTCGACGATGCAGGCCAGCACCGTGTCGACCTCGCCGTTCGAGACCGCTTTCTTCAACTGATCGAACGAGAAATTCCCGGCCATTCCTTTGGCACTCCAACACTTGTCGATTGAAAGGGAGAAACGAAGCCCTGGCCGGCGTGACGCCGGCCAGGGCCATGATGTCCGATGTCAGTGGCCGGTCTCGCCGACCGCCTGCTCTGCCGCCTTGATCGCCGCCTGGCGCGCCGCGATGATGTCGCCGAGCGGCGGCCCCTGGAAGCGGTTGCGCTCGAAGGCGAACCAGACGACCGCCGTTAGGATGAAGAAGCCGACGGTGATGTAGAGCGCCCAGTCGTTCGGCGGCTGGATGCCGATGACGAAGATAAGGATCATCGACACGATCGAGAGCAGACCGAACAGCATGAAGATGCCGCGGCCCATGTTCCACGGCCCCATCTTGTCCCACTTCGGCGTCCCCCAGGCCATCATGCCGAGCACGATCGGCACGGTGAAGGAGAGGAACAGGAAGATGACGGTGCAGGACACCACGATCGTGTAGGCCGAGGTGCCGGCGACCGAGACCACCGACGAGCCCCACACGAACAGCACCGACAGGATCGAGGCTGTCCAGATCGCCGCCACGGGCGTGCGATAGGTCGGGCTGACCTTGGAAAGCGCTGCCGAGCCCGGCAGGCCGCCGTCACGGGAGAAGGCGAAGATCATGCGCGAGGCCGAAGTGACGGTGGCAAGGCCGCACAGCAGCTGTGCCAGGAACACGACGAGATAGACGAACTCCTTCAGTCCGGTTCCGACGCGCTGGTCGAAGGCCCAGAAGAATACGTTCCAGCCCTGCTTGGCGGCCTCGTCCATGTTCGGGATCATCAGCACGAAGGCAGCCAGGAACAGGTAGCCGAACAGCGCCGACCAGATGACCGACATGACCATCGCGCGCGGCACGGAAGAAGCCGCCTTGATGGTTTCCTCCGACGTGTGCGCCGAGGCGTCATAGCCGGTGATCGTATAGATCGGCAGCAGGAGGCCAAGCGCGAAGACCCAGGCGTTCGAGACCTGCGGCCACACGCCGCCTCCGGCATCGCCTGAGTAGTTGTGGAAGGTGAAGAGGCGGCTGAAGTCCCAGGTCTCGGCCGAGAGCAGGCAGACCACCGCGATCAGGATCGAGCCGAAGAAGATCAGATAGCCCGAAAAGTCGGTGAGCTTTGCCGTCAACTTGATGCCCAGATGGTTGATTAGCGCCTGCGCGCCGGTGATGATGACCAGGAAGATCGTCTGGGTGGTCAGGTTGTTTTCAATGCCCAGCGTCGGCCCGAAAGCGCCGACGAAGAAAGTCCAGGTGCCGACATTGATGGCGCCGAGCACGGTGATCAGGCCAAGCAGGTTGAGCCAGGCGGTAACCCAGCCGGTGCCGCGATTGCCGAGGATCGAGCCCCAGTGATAGAGGCCGCCGGCCGTCGGATAGGCCGAGCTGATCTGCGACATGGCGACCGCGAAGGTGAGCGACACGAAACAGCCCACCAACCAGCCGATGCCGATGCCGATGCCGCCGGCGCCGGAGGTCGCCTGCGCCAGCGAGTTGATGCCGCCGGACAGGATGCAGATGATGGAGAAGGAAACCGCGAAATTCGAGAAGCGGCTGAGGCGTCGCTCCAGTTCCTGGGCATAGCCCATGCTGTGGAGGACTTGTATGTCCTCAGCCTTGTCGACTTCGGTGTAGTCATTTGCTGCCATGTTGGAAGTCCCCTGTGGTTTCTTAGCTGGCCGACTGTACTGACTTTCCCATTGCGCGTTGTCGGGAGCCCCTGGCCTCCTCGGGCTCCAGATTCGAGAATATGCCTGTGAGCAGATCCGCCCATTTCCGCTGCCCGGTCTCGCCGGAGATCTCGTCGTTGCGGATTTCGATCATCGCGCAGGCAAGGCCGCGCGAGCGCGCGTGCCGTTCCAGCGTGAAATAGACGCGGTCGGCCGGCGAATAGGGTTCGTTGACGCCAACGGTGACGCCGGAGAGCCGCTTGAGCGCCGATATCAGCGGCGCGGCGAGCCGGCGATCGTCGTCATGGATGATGCCGATATGCCAGGGACGGGTCCTGCCCTTATAGACCGGCGTGAAGGAGTGCACCGACACCAGGCGCGTTTCCTGGCCGAGCGCCAGCCGCTGCTCGATGATCTCAGCGATCGTGTCGTGGAACGGACGCCACGCGAGATCGATCCGCTCCGCGCGCTGCTTGCCGGAGAGATTCGAATTGCCCGGAATGGCCGTCGCCTCGCTGACCGGCGGCACGAGGTCCGGCGCGTCGAGCGGGCGGTTGCAGTCGATCACCAGGCGCGAGATGCGGGTTTCGACCAGCGTGGCGTCGAGCGCGTCGGCCATCCGGCTGGCGACCGGCAGCGCGCCCGGATCCCAGGCGATATGCCGGGAGAGATCCTCGGCGGGCAGCCCGAGCGTTCCGAATTCGGCGGGCAGGAAGTTCGAGGCGTGATCGCAGGTGAGGACGAAGGGGCTCGAGCCGCCGGGGTTGGTCACCCTCACGGTCTCAGACGGTGCAAGGCTGGCGCGCCGTGCTTTCTCCATACTGCCGTCCCCTCGGGAGCGCTGTATCTTATGTTACGTAATTTGCCTCATTGCGCCCCTGTGAATGATTTCATACAGTTTACGCGGCTTTGTCAAACGCGGAATTCCGAAAACGGCGGCGACCGGGTCAAAGGGTGGGGAAAACGATGATCTCCAGTATTGCCGAACTGATTTCGGACCGCATCGGCACGATGCCGGCAGGCGAGCGCCGCGCCGCGCAGACGCTGATTGCCAACTATCCGCTGACCGGGCTGAAGACCGTGGCCGAGTTCTCGACCGCGGCGGGAGTCTCCTCACCGACGATTCTGCGTTTCGTCGCGAGGTTAGGTTTCCAGAACTATCCCGAATTCCAGTCGGCGCTGCAGGATGAACTGGCCGCGCAATTGCAGTCGCCGGCCTCTCGCACGCTCAACTCGGCGTCGCCCGCCAATGGCGGCGCCGTTTCGCCGATGCTGGAGGCGACGCTCGACAACATGCGCGAGACGTTCCGGCACCTTACCGACAAGCAGTTGGCCGACATTGCCGCACGGCTTGCCGAGCGCCGCGGCAAGACCTTTCTGATCGGCGGCCGCTTCACCGATCCGCTGGCGCGCTACATGGCAGCCCATCTAGCCATCATCCAGCCAGACGTCTACCACCTCGCCGGCCAGGAGAGCATCTGGCGCGACCGGCTGATCGACATGGGCAAGCGCGACGTGCTGGTTATCTTCGACATCAGGCGCTACCAGGAAAGTCTGCTCCGCTTTGCCGAAAAGGCGCACCAGCGCGGCGTCCAAATCGTGCTCTTCACCGATCAGTGGCTCTCGCCGATCGCCCGCTTCGCCCGCCATGTGATCGCCGGGCGTACCGCCGTGCCTTCGGCCTGGGATTCATCCGCCGCCCTCTTTGTCGTCGCCGAAACGCTAATCGGCGCGGTTACAAGGCAGCTCGAAGCCGCCGGCGCCAAGCGCATCCGCGACCTGGAGAGCCTGCGCTAGGCAGTTCCAGGCAACGGCTTCCGTTCGGTTTTGCTTTGACCGAATGGCGGCCGGCGTCCCCCAAATTGCGGCAAAAGGTGGGACCGAAGCGATGATCCCGCTTCACGTTACCGAGATTTAATGTGCACGTTTGCGTGATAATTGCCATAAAACGCTGATATTATGATGTGGCGTGGCCGGTATCGCTCTCACGCCGTATCGTCGCTCAGCCTGCTTCCACTTGGAACCGGCGGACGATTCTGCCGCTGGAGTGTCAATGTCGAGCTGGAAACAGATTGTTCTTGCGCTGGTGATCGTGGTTGCCGCTGCGGCCGCCTGGGCGCGCTTCTATCCCGGCGCGCCTGAGGTATTGGCACGCTGGGGTATGGACTGGGCGATTGCGGCGACGCCCCCCGCCACGGGAAGCATCGAGAGCGGTTCTGTCCGGTCCGGTCGCAATCGCGCCGGCCAGATCGTGACCATTGTCGCCTCCCCTGCCGGCACCGCCACCATCAACGACAGGCTTCAGGCGATCGGGACCGGCCGCGCCAATGCGACAGTCACTGTCAATCCATACTCTTCCGGCCGCCTCACCGAACTGCCGGTGCAGTCCGGCACCCATGTCGAAAAAGGCGATGTCATCGCCAGGCTCGATTCGGAGACGGAAGTGATTGCGCGCGACCGTGCCAAGGTCGCGCTCGACGACGCCCAGGCGAAGCTCGATCGGGTCAAGTCGCTGCGAGCCTCCAATGCCGCCACGCAAGTTGCCGTCGCGGATGCCGAGGTGGCGCTCGCCAATGCCAAGCTGGCGCTGCGCGATGCCGAGCTCGCGCTCGAGCGCCGCTCTGTCGTCGCGCCTATCGAAGGCACTGTCGGTATCCTGCCGATCGCCGCCGGCAACTATGTCACCAGCCAGTCGGCGATCGCCACGCTTGACGACCGCTCGAGCATATTGGTCGATTTCTGGGTGCCGGAGCGTTTTGCCGCCGCTGTAAAGGTCGGACAGCGATTGTCGGCCACGCCGCTGGCCAACCCCAACCAGGTCTATTCCGGCACGGTTTCGGCCATCGACAACCATATCGACGAGAACAGCCGCACGCTGCTCGTCAAGGCGACGATCGCCAACCCGGCGGATTCGCTGCGCGCCGGCATGTCGTTCCAGATCGCCATGATATTCCCCGGCGACACCTATCCGGCCGTCAGCCCACTGGGCATCCAGTGGGGCACCGACGGCGCCTATATCTGGACCGTCGAAAACGGCAAGGCAAAGCGCGTGCCGGTGCGCATCATCCAGCGCAACACCGAGACGGTGCTGATCGATGCTCCCGTCGAGAGCGGCGACATGGTGGTGACCGAAGGCACGGAGAGTGTCAGCGAAGGCGGCGAGGTCCGGATCGCCGGCGAGGACCGCGCCACCGCGGCCGAAGGCTCATGAGCGCCGCCGGCGACCAGACCGCGGGATCGGGCCTGACCGCGCTCTTCATCCGCAGGCCGGTCATGGCCTTCGTGCTCAATACGCTGATCGCGGTCGCCGGCCTCGCAGCCTTCTGGGGCGTCGAAATCCGCGAACTGCCGGATGTCGACCGCCCGGTCATCACCGTCAACACCACCTTCGAGGGCGCGGCCGCCGAAACCGTCGACCGCGAGTTGACCGACCCGATCGAGGGCGCCGTCGCGCGCGTCTCGGGTGTCAAGTCGATCTCGTCGACTTCATCTTTCGGCCAGAGCCGCGTCACCATCGAGTTCAGCGACGGCGTCGATCTCAATGTAGCCGCCTCCGATGTCCGCGATTCCGTCAGCCGCATCACCAACCAACTGCCCGAGACCGCCGATGCGCCGCGCATCGTCAAGGCCGACGCCAATTCCGACCCGGTGATGCGGCTGGCGGTCACGTCCGACACCATGTCGGTGCAGGACATGACGGTGCTGGTCCAGGACCGCATCGAGGACGAGCTCGCCGCCGTTCCAGGAGTCGCCGACGTCCAGGTATCCGGCGGCCGCGACAAGATCTTCCGCATCGATGTCGACCAGAACAAGCTGGCAAGCCATGGCTTCACCGTGGCGGATTTGCGCAAGGCGCTCGCCTCCGTCGCCTTCGATTCCCCGGCCGGCTCGATCACCACCACCAACCAGGACCTCGTCGTGCGCACGACGGCCGACGTGACCACGCCGGAGGAATTCGAGAGCATCGTCATCGGCGGCGCGACGCGCATCCGCGACGTCGCCACCGTGACGCTCGGCCCCGACATCGGCCAGACCTCATTGCGCTCCGACGGCAAAACCGGCATCGGCCTCGGCATCATCCGCCAGGCGGAATCGAACACGCTCGATATATCGACCGGCGTCAGGGCCGCCGTGGAGAAGCTCCAGGCAAACCTTCCGCAAGGCATGTCGATCAAGGTCACCAGCGACGATGCCGTCTTCGTCAACGGCGCTGTGCACGAGGTTGAGATCGCGCTCGCGCTTTCCGTCTCGATCGTGCTGATCGTCATCTACGCCTTCCTGCTCGACTGGCGCGCGACGCTGATCCCGGGCCTGTCGATGCCGGTCGCCATGATCGGCACCATCGCCGCGATCTACCTCGCCGGCTTTTCCATCAACATCCTGACGCTGCTGGCGCTGGTTCTGGCGACGGGCCTCGTCGTCGACGACGCCATCGTCGTGCTCGAAAATATCGTGCGCCGCCGCAACGAGGGCATGGGGCCGCGAGCGGCCGCCGTGCTCGGCACCCAGGAAGTCTTCTTCGCCGTCGTTGCCACGACGCTGACCCTGGTCGCCGTCTTCGTGCCGATCTCCTTCCTGCCGGGACAGACCGGCGGGCTCTTTCGCGAGTTCGGCTTCGTGCTGGCGATGTCGGTACTGCTCTCCTGCGTCGTGGCGCTGACGCTCTGCCCGATGCTCGCCTCGCGCATGCTGACCAGCGCCTCTCTTCACCACGAAGGTGGCAGCGGCGTGGGCGCTCGCATCGGCGGCGCATTGCATCGGCTCTACAAGCGCTGCCTGCATGCCTGCCTCGGCGCCCCCTGGATCGTAGTGCTCGTCGCTATGCTCTTCGCTGGCACCGCCTTCACTTTGTTCGGCACGATACGTCAGGAGCTGACGCCGACCGAAGACCGCGCCGTCGTTTTGCTGCGCATCAACGCGCCGCAAGGAGTCAGCCTCGACTACACGACCGAGCAGATGCGCAAGATCGAGCGGCTGATCCAGCCTTTGCGCGATTCCGGCGAGATCCGCAGCACCTTCGCGAATGCCGGCAACAACGGCGCCTACAATAGCGGCTTCATGGTGATGACGCTGGCGCCGTGGGCCGAGCGGACGCGCAGCCAGCAGGAGATCATGGCCGAGATCAGCCGCCTGACAAAGCAGGTGCCAAGCGTCCGCGTTTTCCCGGTTCAGCCCAACAGCCTTCGCATCCGCGGCGCGGGCAGCGGCCTGCAATTCGCCCTGGTCGGCAACGACCGCAAGGCGCTAAGCGCGGCGGCGGTGCAGATCGTCGAGGAAATGCGGCAGGATCCGCGCTTCCAATCACCGCGACTTTCCGTCGACCTTACGCAGCCGCAGCTTGCCGTTGCCATCGACCGCGAGCGCGCCTCCGACCTCGGCATCGACATCACCGGGCTTGCGGACACGCTGCAGGCGATGCTCGACGGCAACGATGTCGTCGACGTCTACATCGCCGACCGCAGCTATGGCGTGAAGCTGGTCTCGACCACCAATCCGATCAACGATCCGACGGATCTGGAAAACATCTTCCTGAAAACGTCGGACGGCCGCTTCGTGCCGATGTCGACCATCGCCACGCTGACCGAGCGCGCCGTGCCGCCGTCCCTGACTCGCGAGCAGCAGCAGCCGTCGGTGGCGATCACCGCCAGTCTCGGCGGCAGCTTCGCGCTCGGCGATGCGCTGACCCGCGCCGAGGAGATCGCAACACCGCTGCTGCCGTTGGACGCGCGGATCGTGCCGCTGGCCGAGGCGGCGACACTCGGCGAGAGCAACAGCGCCATGGCGACCATCTTCGGTTTCGCGCTGGTCATCATTCTTCTGGTGCTGGCGGCCCAGTTCGAGAGCTTCGTCAGCGCCGTCATCATCATGGCGACAGTGCCGCTCGGGCTCGCCTGCGCCATCTTCGCGCTGCTTTTGTCGGGCACCAGTCTCAATGCCTACAGCCAGATCGGCCTGGTCCTGCTGGTCGGCGTCATGGCCAAGAACGGCATCCTCATCGTCGAGTTTGCCAACCAGCTGCGCGACCGCGGGCTTGGCGTGCGCGAGGCGATCGAAGAGGCTGCCACCATTCGCCTTCGCCCGGTGATGATGACGATGATCTGCACCGTGCTCGGCGGCGTGCCGCTGGTGCTGGCTTCGGGCGCAGGCGCCGAGGCGCGCGTGGCGCTCGGTTGGGTGATCGTCGGCGGCCTTGGCCTGGCGACCGTCTCCACGCTCTTCCTGACCCCTGTCGCCTATCTCTTGCTTGGCCGCTTCGTCACGCCCAAGGCGCATGAGGAAGCCCGCGTGAAGCGCGAACTCGAGCAAGCCGCCTATGCCAATGTCGAGCCGGCGGAATAGTGCGCAGGCACGAGCCAGGCAGCTCAGCTACTTGCCGGTGAAATCGGGCAGCCGAATGTATGGATTGCGCTGATCGTAGGGATATCTTGGCTCGCCTTTGCCAGACGAAACGGCTCCCGCTATGAGCACTCCTTTCGGCCCAAATTGATAATCGATGCCGGCACAAAGATGCGCGAGCGTTTCATAGTCGAAGTTGCGCAATTCGCTGCCGGCTGCGAATGCAGCCGCTTTCATCGCATCCGACGAAAGCGAGCCGAGCATGCTATTGCGATAGGCCCTGACCTTGGCCTTGCTGAGCCGCGATGACTGGCATTCAGAGCCGACGACGCGCGCCAGCATGATATTTCTAATTGCGGTCGATGCTGGATCATTCAAAGAGGCCGAATATTTATTGAGAAAATAGTTCGTACCCGGATCATTGGTCATCGACTTGCGCCAAATGGGCGGGAACTTGTCGGCGGCCTCGGCACTAAATGTACCTGCCATTGACACCAGGACGAATCCGACAAACCACCGTAGCCTCATAGACGCGACCTCGAGTTATTTTGATCAGGGCTTAACAAACACCTTGCCGTTCGGCTTGGCCAGCTCGTCCGACAGCCTGGCCATCGCCTCGTCCAGCGGCACCACCGCTGTCACATCCGTCGACCAGCGCCCGTCGGAAAATCTCTTCTGTGCCTCCAGCACCGCCGGGCCGAGCCGGTCGCGGAACTGCCGCATCCATTCGGCCAGCCAGAAGCCTTCGATGCGCTTGTGCTGGAAGATCAGTTGGCCGGGCTCGCGGATGACAGTCGCCTCGGCGTCGAGCCTCCCATAGACGATCCAGCGCGAGCGCTTCGGCATGACGTTGAAGATGACCGAGGCAAGCGGTCCGGTCACTGCGTCCAGGAAGATGCGGGGCTGCTCCGCCTTCATCACCTCGCGCAGCGCGGCCTCGAAATCCGCCGCCTTCTCGTTGAGCGCATGGGCGGCGCCCAACTCTTTCAGCAGCGGGATCTGCTCGTCGCGGCGCACGGTGACGATCGGCCGAAAACCCTCCTCTTTCGCCAGCCCGATGATCAGCTTGCAGAGCTGGCTGGCGCCGGCAGTCATGATGAAAGCCTTCTCACCCTCCTGCTTGACGATGTCGAACATGGCTAAGGCGGTCAGCGGATTGACGATCATCGCCGCGGCGTCCTCGTCGCGCACCGTGTCGAGCAGTGGAATACAGGAAGCCGCCTCGGCGACCGCGTATTCTGCCCAGGCGCCCCAGTTCGACACGCCGGTGGCGAAGGCGACGCGCTTGCCCGCAAGGCTTTTTGCGTATGGATCGTCGCCAGTCGAGGCCACGATTCCGACGCCCTCAAATCCGGCCGGCCGGCCCTGCACACGGGGCTGGCCGTATTGCCCTGTGATGAAGGCGATATCGGACGGGTTGATTGAGGCGAGACTGACCTTGATCAGCGCTTGTGTCGGACCAGGCGCCGGCACGGCGATGCTGCCGGGCTTCAAATAAGGCTCCATCGCCTCCGGCACGCTGGCCGAAGGCGTTTTGCTGTAGCCGTCGCCGACAAGCAGCAAGCCTCGCATTTCCGATGGAAGCGTCATGGCGGTCAGATCTTCTCCTGGGTGTATTTCCTGAGCTCGGCGCGCGCCACCTGCCGCCGGTGCACGGCGTCCGGCCCGTCGGCCAACCGCAGAGTTCTCAGATGCGTCCACGAGCGGGCGAGCGGCGTGTCCTGGCTGATGCCTTGCGCGCCGAACATCTGCACCGCCTCGTCGGTGACCTTGAGCGCGACGCGCGGCGCTACCACCTTGATCTGGCTGATCCAAGGGGCCGCAGCGCGTGCATCGCCCTGGTCGATCATCCAAGCTGCCTTCAGACACAGGAGCCTCGCCATCTCGATCTCCATGCGGCATTCGGCGACGATGTCGAAATTGGCGCCGAGCTTTGCCAGCGATTGGCCGAACGCCTCGCGCCGCACCGAACGCTGGCACAGCATCTCCAGCGCCATCTCGGCCTGGCCGATCGCACGCATGCAATGATGGATGCGGCCTGGCCCAAGCCGTCCCTGCGCGATCTCGAAGCCCCTGCCCTCGCCGAGGATCAGGTTCGCCGCCGGCACCCGCACATCCTTGAACCTCAGATGCATATGGCCATGCGGCGCGTCGTCGTCGCCATAGACCTGCATAGGCCGGAGCTTGGTGATCCCCTCGCTCTCCGCCGGCACCAGGATCATCGAATGCCGGCGATGCTGCGGCTCCTCGTCCGAGCCGGTCCTCACCATGACGATATAGATGGCGCAGCGCGGGTCGCCGGCGCCGGACGCCCACCATTTCTCGCCGTTAAGCACATAGTCGTCGCCCTGCCGCTGGCAGCGCATCGAAATGTTGGTGGCATCGGATGAGGCGACGTCCGGCTCGGTCATCAGATAGGCCGAGCGGATCTTCCCTTCGAGCAGCGGCTCCAGCCATTGCCGCCTGTGCTCTTCCGAGCCGTAGCGCTCCAGCACTTCCATATTGCCGGTATCGGGCGCCGAGCAGTTGAAGGTCTCGGCGCCGAGATGCGCCTTGCCCATCTCCTCCGCCAAGTAGGCATATTCGACCGTCGACAGGCCGTAGCCGCGCTTGGAATCGGTCAGCCAGAAGTTCCACAGCCCGCGCTCCCGCGCCGTCTTCTTCAGTCCTTCGAGGATTTCGGTCTGCCTGGCCGTGTAAGTCCAGCGGTCTCCGTTTCTGCCGACCTCGGCGAGAAACTCCTCGCCGAGCGGTGCGATCTCGTCGCGCACCATCGCGGCCACGCGCTGATGGATCGGCTTCAGCCGCTCGGTCATGCCGAGGTTCATGTCCGCCATCGGTTCCGACCCTTTCGCTTCTTTATCCGTGGCAAGGATGACCGTACTTCGGCTAGCCTTGTCAACGCGAGTCCTTCGGTTCCGGCCGGGACGAGGCGCGCGGGAGGAATTAGGATGAGCTATCTCGACAAGCTGTTCTCGGTCGTCGGCAAGACCGCGCTTGTGACCGGTGCCGCAACAGGCATCGGCCGCATGGTGGCGACCGGACTGGTGCAGGCCGGCGCCACTGTGATGATCGCCTCGCGCAAGGGCGAGGACTGTGTGCGGGTCGCCGACGAAATCAACGCTCAGGGCGGCTCCGGTCGGACCGAGGGGTTTGCCGGCGACGTGTCCAGCGAAGCGGGCATCGCCGCGCTGGTTGCCGAGGTGAAGGTCCGAACGGACCGGCTGCACATCCTGGTCAACAATGCCGGCATTTCCTGGGGCGCGCCGCTCGCAGAGTTTCCCTACCACGCCTGGACGAAGGTGTTGGGCGTCAACGTCACCGCCGTCTTCCACCTGACGCGCGAGCTCTTGCCGCTGCTCGATGCTGCAGCAAGCGACGATGACCCGGCCCGCGTGATCAATCTGGGCTCGGTGATGGGCACGCAGCCGCTGGCCGACGACGCCTATTCCTACACCGCCTCCAAGGCTGCGGTGCATCACCTGACGCGCACGCTGGCGATCGAATTCGCCGCCCGCCGCATCACCGTCAACGCCTTTGCGCCCGGTCCCTTCCAGAGTCGGATGACGGCCTTTGCCACCGCCACGGAGGAGCAGGCGAAACGTGTCGGCAGCCATGTTCCGCTCGGCCGCATCGGCGTGGCGGATGACATTGCCGGCGCAACGCTCTATTTGTGCAGCCGTGCCGGAAGCTATGTCACCGGCGCCATCCTGCCGATCGACGGCGGCCAGTCGGTGCAGCACGGGATGACATTGTTCAAGGAGTAGGACGCCCGGTTCAAGCAATCGCGATCGGGCGGGGTGCGGAGGACATCAGCGTGGAACCGATCAGTCTCGATACGCTTCTGGCCAGCGTCGGCAAGGAAGTCGGCGTGTCGCCCTGGCGCACGGTGACGCAGCGCATGATCGATCAGTTCGCCGACGCCACCGACGATCACCAGTTCATCCATTGCGATCCGGAACGGGCCGCGCGCGAGACGCCGTTCGGCGGCACCATCGCGCACGGCTTCCTGTCGCTGTCGCTGCTGTCGGCCATGACCTTCGAGACCATGCCGCCGATCGAAAACACCAAGATGGGCGTCAATCACGGCTTCGACACGCTGCGCTTCCTGGCGCCGGTGAAGACCGGCTCGCGCATCCGCACCCATTTCGTGCTGGCCGACGTCAAGGTGCGGCCTTCCGGATGGGTGCAGACGGCGCACGACGTCACCATCGAGATCGAAGGATCGAAGAAGCCGGCGCTCACCGCGCGCTGGCTGACCCTGACGCTGATCGAGCGCCAGCCCGAGACCGCATGAGCGGCGACGCCAACGCGCTCGACCAAGCAGCGCTTGCGCCTTATCTCGAAGCGCATCTGCCTGGTTTTTCCAAGCTTTGCGCGGCCGAAAAATTCAAGTCCGGACAGTCGAACCCGACCTATCTGCTGACCGCCGCCAGCGGCCGCTACGTGCTGCGCGCCAAGCCGCCGGGGCAGTTGCTGAAATCGGCACATCAGGTCGACCGCGAATTCCGGGTCATGCAGGCGCTGAGCACGACCTCCGTGCCGGTGCCGCGCATGCTCCATCTTTCAGGCGAGATGACGCCGATCGGCCGCATGTTCTACGTGATGGAGTTCCTCGACGGGCGCATCTTCTGGGATCCGTCGCTGCCGGATACATCCGGCAATGACGAGCGTGCCGCGATCTACGACGCCATGAATGCGACCCTCGCCGCCCTGCACCAAGTCGATGTCGAGGCTGTGGGCTTAGGCGATTTCGGCAAGCCCGGCAGCTATTTCCAGCGCCAGTTCGCGCGCTGGACAAGTCAGTACCGCGCCTCCGAAACCGAAAGCATAGCCGCTATGGATCGGCTGATGACCTGGCTGGAGACGCATATGCCGGCCGATGACGGCCGGGTCTCGCTGGTGCATGGCGACTACCGATTGGACAATATGATTTTCGCCAAGGACGAGCCGAAGGTCATCGCCGTGCTCGACTGGGAACTGTCGACGCTTGGCCATCCTTTTGCCGACCTCGCCTATCAATGCATGCAATGGCGGCTGCCGCATGCGTCGGGCTTTCGCGGCCTAGACGGCATCGACCGCGCCTCGATCGGCCTGCCGTCCGAGGAGGCCTATGTCGCCGCCTATTGCCGCCGGCGCGGCATCGACGGCATCGGCAACTGGACCTTCTTCCTCGCCTTCTCCTTCTTCCGCCTGGCGGCGATCTGCCAGGGTGTCTACCGCCGCGGGCTGGACGGCAATGCCTCCAACCCGGAAAAGGCCAGGACCTATGGCGAGGCGGTGAAGCTGCTCGCCGCGCTGGCGGTGGAACTGATTGACAAGAAAAGTTGAGGGAGCCAAGCCACGGGCCGTTTCGATGGAGCGACGGTGCTGATCACCGGTGCGACAGGCGGTCTCGGCAGCGGCGCGGCCAAAGCCTTCGCCACTGAGGGCTCGCGGCCATGCGCAGGCGCTGGACGGCGGCATTAGCGCGATCTAGTTCGGAAAAAGTGGGTAGCGGCTTTCCTGTTCGGAATTAAGTAGGAACAAAGCGTTAGGGCGTATCTTGGGGAACCAGGCCGCTCCCTTGTCCGTTTCCGTACAGCGTATATAATTTTGTCAGGCAACCAACCATAAAGGCAGGCGGAAATTGCCGCTGAGCGTTCAGAAACGCCGCGAGAAACAGAAAGCCGAGCTTCGTTCCGAACTGGTCGACGCAGCTCACAAGCTTGTGCAGGAAGAGGGCTACGAAGGGCTTACCATTCGCAAGCTTGCCAAGCGGGTCGGCTACGCGCCGATGTCGGTCTATTCCTATTTTGCCGATAAGCAGGACATCCTGTTCGCGCTCGCCGAGGACGCGTTCGAAACGCTTGCCCGCCGCATCGAGGAGCACCCGGCAGACGATCCCGTTGAGGCGCTGCGGGCTGTGATGACCGAGTATGCCGCCTTCGGGCTCGGCAATCCCAATGAATACCGCACCGTCTTCATGACAGAGAAGACCCGGCTGCCGGAAGGCCGGAGCTACGAGGACATGGAACAGGGCAATCCGGCGATGAAGGTGCTGATCAGCAGGGTCGAGGCCTGCGTCGCAGCCGGCAAGCTCAAAGGCGACCCTCGCGCCATAGCCACCATGCTGTGGACCGTTGGCCACGGCACGATCTCGCTGCTGATCACCTTTCCCTTCTATCCGTTCGGCGACCCCCAGGCCTATGTGAAGCGGATGTGCGACTTCATGCTGGCCTCGTTGTCGGCGCAAGACATACCCCCGCTCACCGAAACACCGGTCAACTGCTGACCGGCTTCGCCGGCTTGACACAACGCCGGTCGCTTGATTTGCGACGCCGGTTACTCGGTTCAAGCTAATTTGTCGTACGCGTACAAATTCCCTCTTTAATTCAGCCTCCATTAACCGTATATGTACGTTGCGTCGTACATGTACGATTGGAGACGGAAAGATGAAAAAGACAATCCTCGCGCTCGCTGCCTTGCTGGCTTTCTCGGGCGCCGCTTTCGCTGGCGGGAGCCAGCCGGCCAAGCACGCCCCTGCGGCCTGCACCCAGACTCACACCAATCAGGCGCTCGACTGCGCCGCGACCGGCTCGGTGGAAAAGCCCGATGCCGCCAACACTCAGACGACCAACGGCCCGCGGCTCGGTATCGACGTGAACCCTTGGTTCGTGCCGGGCCTCTAATCAGCGCCAAATCGCAAACGAAACCGGCGGCGCTTGGCCGCCCGTTTTCGTTTCGCCTGAAGCCCGATTTGACTGCGGCGGCGCTCTACTTCTTGTGCGACTTCATTCCAGGCAAGGTCTTGGCCCTGCCAGGCTTTGCCGGCCCGCCGGGGATGGTGGTGCTGGTAATCGACACCGGATCGCTGGCCGGGAAGGTGTCCTCGAGGCCTTCCTCGAGCTCTTCTTCCTCGATCTCGCGATCCCGCTCCAGCGAACGGACCGCCTCTGACTTCTTGGGCGACTTCGGCACGGACTTGGACGGCATCGACGGTCTCCTCGCAAGCCGCAGAAACGGCCCGGACCGGTGAAGGCTCCCCGAGGCCGGCCCTTCGGACCGGTTGGCGCAGGATCAGTTCGCCGCGTCGCTCGCCGCTTCCGACAGCAAAGTAAATACATAGTCCGAGAAGGAACGCCAGCATTCCACCCGGAACGTGTCTTCAGCGGTACGCAGCAGCACGATCTCGGACTTGCCGAGAATGGTGCGCGATGCTGCCCCGACTGGGAAGGCCTCGAGCGACAGGTCCTGTGGGCAACCGGAACTGACCGTCACCGCGGCCGCCGGCCCGGCAACCGAGATCGCCACATTGCGATGCGAGATGCCGACCGCGGAGTGCAGCGCCGAAACCTTGGCGCAGTCGGCCAGCGGATCGTTGCCGGCATCGTCGATGACCAGCCATTCGTCCGGCCCGAGCCATAAGGCGGTGCGCCCGCCTTTCGCCGCCGAGGTCT
>NZ_RZSV01000003.1:0-76214 GCF_004023205.1 Mesorhizobium sp. M1A.F.Ca.IN.020.03.2.1
CGGACTGCTCGTGAGCCGTGGCCACATAGCCCTTAACGGCTTGGACATCGAGCGAGGCCGGATCGATGTTGAGGCCGGCGCCAGGCTGAACGATATTCGCGACAATCAGTCCGACAACGAGTGCAAGTGTCGAGAAGGTGAGGAAATAAACCATCGCCTTGGCGGCAACTCGGCCGACCTTCTGCAGATCGCTCATGCCGGCAATGCCGGTCGCTATTGTCAGGAAGATGACAGGTACGGTGATTATCTTGACGACATCGACGAAGGCATCGCCGAGCGGCTTCAGGCTCTGGCCGGTCTCCAAATGGAAATAGCCGATTGCAGCACCCAGGATTATGGCGGCAAGCATCTGCACGTAGGCCCGGGCAAAATGGCGCTTGCGGGCCGCTGCGTTCGCTATGGGGACTTGTGGAACCAACACCGTTTCTCTCCTTGACCGGATCGGGGTGGGGCTCCTCCTTCTCCCATGCAGTGCTCCGGTCGAACGCTGCGCCCACTTCGGCGCAAGCGATGTGCCAAATAGCAAAGAGGGGAAAACGCGCAGGACCTCTCACGCAGTGCTTGTTCGCTCTCCCGCACTCGCGCTGCGGTTGCCAGTCAACTATGGAAGGGTCCGTTCTTGGGAATTCCAAAGGTCGCTCTTTGCTTCGGCGCAGCTTGGCTGGCTGGAAGGTTCCCTGTTTGCCTTGGGGTCTGGGACCTGCGTCCAGATGGTCAACATTTTCCTGCGCGCCGCACGGGGCTCCAAAGATTCAATCGAGGACGGGCCCTCTTCGAAAACGGCGGCAGCGTTGGTCAAGCCCTTCCACCCTGCTGTCCCACCAAGGGTGTTCAGAAGCTCAGTTCACGATTAAGCGATGGATCAGCGTCATCTGCGTTTGCGCCATCGCGGCGGCGTTGCAAGGGGTCTGCCAAGGATGAGCAAGCCGCGAGGCAGGGCCCGAGACCTAGACTCCATCCTCATCAACAGCGCTCGGCTCGCGTTAGGAATGTTCGAACCGCAGCACGATCAGGTGGCCACACCGTTGGTCGGAACCGGAACCCGACGAATGATCGTTCGTGACCGACATCTGTGAACAAGCAGTGTGTGTCATTGCAATCACCACCCATTGCGCGCAATTGCCCATATGGCCGTGAATGAACTGGATTTGGTGATTTTCCAGATGGCGGTGGAAAGCGTCCGCTTGCTCTCTTCAAGCTTTGATGAGAAGGCGGCTGAGATAGCCACGAGGAGCCGTGGTAGCCTTCTTTTCGACGTGCGGGTTGACGGTGACCTGGAGGTCCAGCGAGTCGCAGCCATTGGATATCCAGGCGACAAGATCGGTGTGGTGGCATTGGACCGAGAGGGCCTTGTTAGCTGCTGTTGCCTTGTCAATGGCACCTTCTCACCTTTCATTGCACCATTGGAGAACTGGACCAGCATGCCCCTGTCCATGCAGGCCCAGATCGATGTCACAGGCTATGCGAGGCTCCTTCTGGCCGCCCTGCGAAATGCTGGACATATGCTGGGCAGGTAGCATCACCGATGATGTCTGTGATGAGATGGTGCAGACGGCTGGATGAGGCGATCGCTTGCCGGCAGCTTTGGCCGCCAAGCGATCGGTGAGTTCGCAATGCTGGACACGTCCTGTAGACTCTGCCAGTTAAGTTAGCGGACAACCATCTGACGAATGCCCGATCTGACAGTCTGGACGGCGCGGCATGCCCTCCTAGGAATGCAGCCGTGGTTCTACTCCCTCGGCTGTTTTTGCGTCGAAGGCGACGGGCACACCGTGAACGATGGACGTCGCCGCCACCAATTCCTCAACTCGCGATCGGTCGCTTTGCACGCCGGCATAAGCGTTCGAATGGCGCGGATCGCCTGGGCGGTGGAGAGGAACCGGGCCTTGCCTCTGGACAGAACATAGGCTTCGGCGGCTTTTTCACCCGCCTCCCTGAAACTCTGACTGACACGATCTAGGACGGGAGTTCGGCAGCCTTCAAGCCTATGTCCGATACCGGACAATCAGGCAGCGGTGGCCAGGCCGAAATAACGTTGCTCCTCCTCGCCGTAAGCGCCATGCGTGAGTTCCATCAATCCGACGCGGTCGATAATCGTGACCTCGCCGCGCTTGGCACGGACAAGTCCTCGATATTCAAGCATTTGCAGGGCCGTGGTGACCCCGGGACGGCGGGCGCCGAGCATGGTCGCCAGAAATTCATGCGTCAGGTAGATCTTGTCTCCGTCAGAGCGGTCATGGATCATCAGCAACCAGCGGGCCAGCCGTTCCTCGATTTTGGAGTGGCCATTGACCAGTGCCGTCCGGGACGACTGGACAAGGAACGCGTGGGCATAGTCCAGCACTGACGTGCGCAGCGACGGGCTTTCCGCAACCGCAGGACGAATGATTTCAACCGGCAGGCGCCAGCCATTGCCTGCGACCTGGATATAGGTCTCGTTGGAAGAGCTGTCCTGTCCGAGAATGAGGGCAATTCCTGTCATCCCGTCATATCCGATAATGCCGACTTCACATTGCCGTCCGCCGGTCATGGTGGCGACCACCGAGGCGATGCCCCTCTCGGGAAAATATCCATTCCTGATCGGCTGATGCGCGATCTCCAACTGAGCCTTGATGTCCAGTTCGACGCGATGCAGCGATGGTCGCAACAGCGCGAAGTCCTCCGGCGAAAGGGATTTCAGCACCCGGTTGCGAAAAAGGGATTCGGGCAAGGCTCTCTCTCATGCGGGCAAGAGCGCGTACCTCTTACTGTCGGCTGCATCCGAAGTAACTGACGGCCGATGCCAAGCATAGGCTTCGAAACGCGCGATTGCAAAGCCCTGTCGGGGCAGTGCAGCCATGCTAGAAGTCGCGCGGCCTTACGATAGGCGCGGATGACATGATTCCCTTCTGCGGCCACCAAGAACGGCTCGGGCACGCTTTAATCATTCATACACAAGCTCGCAGGAATGTAAGCGGCGGAACAGTCGGGTGATTCGTGCCGCCCTGCCCTTTCAGAAATCAAGTCATTGGACGTCAATTCGGGCTGGAACGCCTCGTCGCGGAACGGCACAGGAAACGCAGCCGGATCAGCAATGGTGGTTCACCTTATGTGCGGTCCGGATGTGCGGTCCGGCGGCTCATCGCCCAATGGCTTGTCGAGGGGAAGTGGAACTCGTCATGTCGCCGCGAACCGTCACCGCGCTAAGCGGCGCTTTTGAAGACGCCGGTGTTTTCTTTGTGGAACTGAAACTGTGAGGTGATTGATGCATGACTCAAACATTTGCGTATTTCCGCTGCATCGGCGACGCACATTGGTCGAAAGTATCGCCCAGGCCCTCGAGACCAAGAACGGCGAGGCGGCGAGTGCGTTCTGGCGCTGTGCTGCCAAGAAAATGCTCATTCAATTGTCCGATGTAGGAATTGCGCCAGAGTTCGCTGCGCAGGAGGTTGGAAGGCTTCTTCATGCGGTCTTGGACGATATGGCCAACCGAACGGTAATGCACATAGCATAGGCTTGGGCGCTGTTGGATCGCGCGTCAGCTCGGGTCCTTATCGGGGGACTGCTCCGACTGGCCGACGGTCCGGCCAAACCGGCATACCGGCAAAGGTTTGAGGTTGGGATCGCTCACGGCGGCCGGTCCAATATTCCAAGGCGATCTCAGAAGCCACATTGGCTTCTTTCCAAGCGGACGGGCGCCACTTTGGCGTGCTCACGCTGGACTGCGGGTTGCGCCTACGGAAATCCGAAGTCCGGCCGCGCGAGTCGATCGACCGGAACAGTCGAATGCTCGTGGGGCCGGGTCCGCTCAGCTTGACGGCGGGCGGTGGCGGCCGTGAGCAGACTTAACCCAGGTCACGGCTGACCATCCGCAGGCGCTATGCCGATTGGACGAGAACTGGTTGCCACAACACCGGCCCGTTCAGGCGTCCCCTCCAGCGGATGCGCAAGAGACTGGCGTAGGAAATCTCGAGGAAGCCGGCGACTGCCTCGGTGTTGCCGACCTGCTGGGGCTGTCCGATACGTGACAACGGCCAGGTCGCGAGACGAAGGATCCTTTCGATGCGCGTATCTGTCACCGTTACGATCCCGGAGAGATTGTTGGCCAAGCCGAATTCGATGATGCCCGCGAAGAGCTCGTAGGTTGCTTGTGCCAGGCCGCCAGCAGCCTTCGGCGCTGTCGCAGGGAGATCGAGCGCGAAACGACTACTCTCCCAGATATCGGCACTCGCAGGGACCACCATCTCATCCAGCAGCGCCGGAAACGTATCGCGCAACATAGTCGGTCCGGTGGTCGGCAAAAGGCGGACGCAGCCGCAAGTTCGCCAATCGGACCCCTTGAGAAGTAGGTAGACGGGGTTCAGGCTGTCAAACGGGTCCGTTTCCATTTCGCCTTCGGTCTGCACTTCCCAATCGAGCCGCTTCTTGAAAACCCGATACCTAAGCCCGTGCATTTCCCTGAGTTCGCTCGCGAACTCGGCGTAGCAGTCGGGTGTTATCAGCTGCATCATTGTCGTCTCCGTGCGGGATGTGTCCACGCAATCGAAGGGCAAAGCCGTCATGAATGCAGCCTGTAGACCTTTACAGCTAGCCTTGGAGAGGATCAGGATCTCGCCCGAGCAGCCATCCGCACTATGGCCTGGTTGATGGTTCGCACGCCAAGCTTCGCCTTGGCGTTTTCCTGATGGAAGGTCACGGTGCGTTTCGAGACACCGAGAATCTGGCTGATATCCCAGGCCGACTTGCCGCACGCCGCCCATTTCAGGCACTCGAACTCCCGCGGGGTGAGCGTTATGCCATCTACCACGCAATCTTCGGCGAGCCTGCGCCGGGCATGGATATGAACGTTGATCGCAACCAACTGCATTGCTTTTTCGTAGCGCGTCAGCGACCTCAAAAGTGGCGGATGCGCCTCGTTGGAGGCGAAGGTCAGTGCGGCGAACCGGCCGCGATGATCATGCATCGACATGGTCAGTCCGCCGCGAATGCCGAACTCAGCTGCTTTTTCCAGGACTTCCTGCTGCGAGGTCGGCAAATAACGGTGATCGCGGTCCACACCCCAGTCGAAGGTATCCCAGCCTCGCAGTCCCCGCAGGATCACGGGATCCACGCTGTGGTAGCGCAGTTGCAGGTAATGTGATGTCCATGATGATGGATAATTCGAGATCAATCGCGGCGTGTCGCCGGAAGCGGATGGGTAGGTGAAATAAGCGAAGAACGGAAAGTCGAACCCGGCTGCGGCGGACGCCATTGCCTCATGGAGATCGACGGCATCGACGCTTGCAGAGAGTTGCTCGACCAAGGTTTCAAATACGCGATGCATCTGCGCTTTGCCTACCTCGCGGAGGTTGCTGGAAGCCGGGCGGAGACGTGGTTCTAAATGATGGCCTGTCCCTGCAGGGCGTACGACGCGCCGCCGTCATCACCGCAATTGCTGTGCTGCTTCCGATTGGAGAGAGCTCCGCGCACCTGACCAACTACCGATGGGTGATATTGCGACGTTATCGATGAGCCGCGTGTCGCCAAGCCAAGCCGCAGCAAGCAAGCGTGCCGGTCGGTCAAGGCTTGCTAACGATTGCAGGTCTGTTTCTCCGCGAAGCTCCAGGTATTCGAGCTCGCGATAGCCGGCAGCCAGAATTGTTGCACGCGCTTCATCAAGCGTAGGCAGGATGGGAGAGCCGCGTGCAAGCCGCTCGGCCGTATCGAGCAGGACCGATGCTAGTTTTGGGGCAATGGCGCGTTGGGCTGGGGAGAGCCGCACGTTACGCGACGATAGCGCAAGACCATCGGCTTCGCGGACTGTCGGACAGGGCACAATAGTGATCGGAATGTCGAGGTCCCGGACCAAGCGCCTGACAAGCTGAAGTTGCTGAAAATCCTTTTCGCCAAAAAAGGCGAAGTCAGCGCCGGCCTGCAGGAAGAGCTTGGCCACGACCGTCGCCACGCCATTGAAATGGCCGGGCCGGAATGCGCCGCACAGGCATTCGCTGATGCCGGACACTGAAACGACCGTGGCGAAGCCCGCCGGGTACATTTCCTCTGCGTCCGGCACATAGAGCAGATGCGTGCCCAGCGGCGCGAGCTTGGCAGCATCTTCGCTTTCCGTCCGAGGATAGGCAATCAGGTCGGCGGGGCTGTTGAACTGCTTGGGGTTTACGAACAGCGTCACGATCACCCGCTCGGCCCTTTCAAGCGCCTTCCGCACAAGGCTCAGATGCCCGTCGTGCAAGGCTCCCATGGTCGGCACAATACCGATCGTGGCACCCGAGCGACGCCATTGCGCAACGACGGCGCGCAGCTCGCTCACAGTTCGAGCGATCGGCACGCTCATGTGAAGTCTCCGGCCTTCAAGGCGTTGACATAGAGATGTTCGACCGCCGGAAAGTGCCGGTTCCGCACATCGGTGGCGTAAGCGGCGATTGCCGCCTCAGCCTGCTCACCGAGCTCGGCATAGCGTTTGACGAACTTCGGCCGAAATGAGGTGAAGAGCCCGAGCATATCGTCGCTCACCAGAATCTGGCCGTCGCAAGCTGGCGAGGCACCGATGCCGATGGTGGGTATGTCGATATCGGCGGTTATCTGCCGTGCAAGCTGCTCCGGTATCTTTTCGAGCACCAAGGAGAAGGCGCCCGCCTCGGTTACCGCCCTGGCGTCGCGCCTGATCCGCTCTGCATCGGCTCCCCGGCCCTGCACACGATAGCCTCCGAACGTGTTTACCGCCTGCGGCGTCAGCCCCACATGGGCCATGACAGGTACGCCGCGCGCGGTAAGGAAGCGGATGGTTTCCGCGATGGTCTCGCCGCCCTCGAGCTTCACCGCTGAACAACCGGTCTCACCCATCACGCGCGCAGCGTTGCCGAAAGCGTGCTCTGGGCTTTCCTCGTAGGAACCGAAGGGCAGGTCGACGACCATCAGCGCGTGTTCAAGGCCGCGGCGAACGGCCTGTCCGTGCATGATCATCATGTCGAGCGTGACGCCCAGCGTCGACGACAGGCCGTGCCCACCATGCCGACGCTGTCGCCGACAAGAACGATGTCGCAGTGGCGATCGAGTAGCCTCGCGACCGGCGTGGTGTAGGCCGTCAAGCATACAAGTGGCGTTTGGCCTTTTCGCAATCGAATATCTGGAGGGTTAATCCCTTTTATCTCACCAGCCGCGCTCAACCGACGCCCCCTTCCCTTACGTTACCAACAGCGGGTGTCGCGTTTGGCATATTTTTGTGCGACTGCGAAGAGCTAAAAACAGTGCTTGAGTAGTACGGTGTTGACGTGCTGGCTGCCAAGGTTACATTCAATCGATTAAGGCGCTCCGTTGGGCCAACCCACTTTCGCAAACATGGATCCTCAGACAAGAAGAACCAAGAAAGGCAAAGCCGCCGTCAAAGCTGACGAAGCCAAAGTGGACCTGACTGCCGTCGTGGTCGCCGTAAACGACAGTGAGCCCTGTGTCCTCACCGTCGGTCATGCGGACACCCTCCCTTCTGGACCTTTTGCGCTTGAGCATCGATCGCTGCAGTCGGGTTTGAGGGGGTGGGTGGAGCAGCAGACCGGCCATGCACTGGGATACATCGAGCAACTCTACACCTTCGCCGATCGCGATCGCATCGGCACTGAGCGCCACCAGCGCGTCATCTCAATCAGCTATCTCGCATTGACCAGGAAGGAACAGGCAACGAACTCGGCCGCGTGCGGCTGGCAAAGTTGGTACGAATATTTTCCCTGGGAGGACCACCGCTTCGGCACGCCGCCTGTGCTGCTCGATAGATTGCGGCCCCGCCTGATTGAGTGGGCCGGCGGCGCCAGCGAGCCGACCACTCAACGCGAGCGCCGGCAGCGCGCTGCGATAGCCTTCGGCTTCGACGACCGCCATTGGAACGAGGAACTCACGCTCCAACGCTACGAGTTGCTCTATGAAGCTGCTCTGATTGAAGAGGCCGGTGGCGGCAGGGACGCGATTGCGGCCGCGGCTGGCAAACCAATGGTCGCTGACCACCGTCGTATTCTGGCAACCGGGATTGCGCGGCTGCGTTCGAAGATCAAATACCGGCCGGTCGTGTTCGAGCTTATGCGGCCTTCCTTCACGCTGCTGCAACTGCAGCGAACCGTGGAAGCTCTGGCTGGCAGGCTCATCAACAAGCCCAACTTCCGGAGACTGGTCGAGCAGCAGGATCTTGTTGAGGAGACTGGGGAGACCTCCCTCGACACGGGCGGCCGACCGGCGAAGCTTTATCGCTTCCGCCATGCCGTTCTCGACGACAGGGCTATCGCCGGGACAAAATTACCGCTGGCGCGGGCTTGACATACTTATAGTCAAGGTAGACATATTCCCTTATTGTCAAACCGAATATAATCGAGGCGCCAATGGCTGGGGCGTTACCTATGGCTGCGTCCCTGTATGAGCGTGTCCGGCGGGTGATCCCTCCCGTTGAATGGCTCGCGTTCGCCGGCGATATTGAAGCCATCTTAGCGCTGAAGCGTGAGCGCAATGCGGTGGTGCTGGCGCACAATTACCAGACGCCCGAAATTTTTCATTGCGTGGCAGACATCGTCGGCGACAGCCTGGCGTTGGCCCACAAGGCGGTGACGGTCGACGCCGACATCATCGTGGTTGCCGGCGTTCATTTCATGGCCGAGACGGCAAAACTGCTCAATCCGAACAAGACCGTGCTCATCCCGGATCTCAGCGCCGGCTGCTCGCTGGCCGAATCGATCACGGCAGACGACGTGCGGCTAATGCGGCTGCGGTATCCGGGGGTCCCCGTTGTTACTTACGTCAACACTTCGGCCGCCGTAAAAGCGGAGTCCGACATCTGCTGCACGTCCGGCAACGCGAAGGCGGTGGTGGAATCGCTTGGCGTGGCGCGTGTGCTGATGCTGCCGGACGAATATCTGGCGAGGAACGTGGCAGCCGATACAGACGTCGAGATCATCGCCTGGAAAGGCCATTGCGAGGTGCATGAGCGCTTCACCGCAGCAGACATTCGGGAACTGCGCGATGCCCATCCAGGCGTCATCGTGCTGGCCCATCCAGAATGCCCACCAGACGTTGTCGCGGAGGCGGAGTTCTCCGGCTCGACCGCAGCGATGTCGGATTATGTCGAGCGGGAGAAACCGACGCGTGTCGTCCTTCTGACCGAATGTTCGATGAGCGACAACGTCGCGGTCGCGCATCCCGACGTCGAGTTCGTTCGCCCATGCAACCTGTGCCCGCACATGAAGCGCATCAACCTGGCCAACATTCGCGCCGCGCTCGAGCAGAACCGGCATGAGGTCCGGATTGATCCCGAAATTGCCGGCCCCGCCCGCCGCGCGGTCGAGCGCATGCTTTCCCTATGAGCCTGGAGGTTCGCGACATCGCCGGGGCGCCGGTCGTCATCGGTGGCGGCATTGCCGGCCTGATGACGGCGCTTCATCTGGCGCCGGAACCGGTCGTGCTTTTGACCAACGCGCCGCTTGGAACCGGAGCCTGCAGTGAGCTTGCCCAGGGCGGTCTTGCGGCAAGTCTCGGCGGCGACGACGGCCCGGATTTTCACCTTTGCGACACGATAGCTGCCGGCGACGGACTCTGCGACGAGGCCACGGTGCGGCGAGTGGTCCGAGCTGCACCCGAAGCGATTAGGACGATCCAAAGGTTCGGCGTCGCCTTCGACCAGCACCCTGACCGCGCGTTGCGACTTGGGCTCGAGGCGGCACACTCGCGACGGCGGATTGTGCATGCAGCCGGCGACGCCACCGGTCGCGAGTTGGTGCGCGTGCTCATCGCCGCGGTTCGGCGTACAGCCTCGATCACCACTATCGAAAATGTGGAGGTCCGCCGGCTGGTCGTGCAGGACGGGTCGGTCATCGCCGTGGTCGCCGCAGGACGAGCCGGCGCGCTCGCTCTGCCCACGCGTCGCGCGGTGCTGGCGACCGGCGGCGTCGGCGGGCTGTTTTGCGACACGACAAACCCCGCTGGCTCATGGGGTCACGGGCTGGCGCTCGCCGCATGGGCGGGGGCGGAACTCGCCGACTTGGAATTCATACAGTTCCATCCAACTGCGCTCGACGGTCCGCGCCGGCCGATGCCGCTGGTGAGCGAAGCCGTGCGTGGCGAAGGCGCGGTGCTCATCGATGAGCGAGGAGAGCGCTTCCTCGCTGACACACCTGGCGGTGAACTTGCGCCTCGCGACGTCGTAGCGCGCGCCATTTGGCACCAGCTTGCCGTTGGACGCCGCGTATTCCTGGATGCACGGCAAAGTCTCGGCCCGAGATTTGGCAAGCGTTTTCCAGGCATCGCCGAATTGTGCCGGAGCGCAGGGGTCGACCCCGCGACCGACCCGATCCCGGTGCGCCCGGCGGCACATTATCACATGGGCGGCGTCGCCGTAGACAGCGCCGGCCGCAGCTCCATCGAGGGATTGTGGGCCTGCGGTGAGGTCGCCTGTACCGGCCTGCACGGCGCCAACCGCCTGGCCAGCAACTCGCTCACCGAAGCGGCGGTCACCGCGAGCTGGGTTGCCGAAAGCGTTGCCGGCACGTCGTATACCCGGCGACCGCGCAGATGCTCCACATTCGTCCCTCCACGACCAGACGCTTCCGCGGTCCGCCCAATTGTCTCCGCCGCCCTGGGTATCATCCGCGACGGCGAGGCAATGCGCGAAGCGGTGGCGACCCTGCTGCCGATCGCAGCTGACAATGTCGCTGCCTCTGGTCCGGCTTTGGTCTCACTGATGATCGCCGTGGCGGCCCTGGGGCGGGAAGAGAGTCGAGGCGCGCACTGTCGGTCCGATTTCCCGCTCCACGATGCCGACGCGCGCCCATCACGGCTGACACTGCACAGCGCAATGCGGGCCGCGGCCGCACTCGATTGCCGGGCTACCATACGGAGCACCTGATGTGATTTCATTCTCCCCCCTCCCCGCGACCCTGATCGAACCGATTGTGCGCGGTGCGCTCCTCGAAGACCTGGGCAGATGCGGCGACCTGACCAGCGATGCGGTTATCCCGCATGATTGCACTGCCACGTTGGTGCTCAGATCGAGGCAGGCGGGCGTCGTTGCCGGGCTCGATCTGGTCTCGTACGCCTTCCTGCTCGTGGAACCGGCGATCAACATCCAGATCTGGCGCCCTGATGGCAGCGATGTCGGGGCCGGGGAAACCATTGCAAGATTGTCCGGACCCGCGCGAGGCCTGCTCACGGCCGAACGCACTGCCCTCAATTTCTTATGCCGGCTGAGCGGCATTGCCACTGCCACAGCGGCGATGGTTGAGGCCGTGCGCGGTCACAAGGCGAGGATCGTATCGACGCGAAAGACGACGCCCGGCCTGCGGGTATTGGAAAAATACGCCGTGCGCGTCGGCGGCGGTGCCAATCACCGCTTCGGCCTCGATGACGGCGTGCTCATAAAGGACAATCACATCGCGATCGCCGGCGATATCCGCACAGCAATAGAGCGGGCGCGCGCCGCCGCAGGGCATATGGTGAAGGTCGAGGTTGAGGTCGACACGCTGAAGCAGCTCGATGCAGCGCTCGCGATTGGTGTTGACGCGGTGCTGCTCGACAATATGTCGGTCGAGGATCTTGCCCGCGCGGTTTCTATAGTGGGTGGCCGTACGATCACCGAGGCTTCCGGTCGGGTGACGCCGAAAACGGCGGCGGCGATTGCGGCGACCGGTGTCGATCTCATCTCCATGGGATGGCTGACGCACAGCGCCCCGATCCTCGACATCGGCCTGGACATGCCGGACCACCAGAACATCTGCAAGCATTTGAACTGAGGATTACGGCATGAGGAGCAACATCAGCTCGGCAGGCGTAGGAAGGCGGTGGAAAGACGTGCCGCAGCTCGCCTTTTAGCGAGTGCGCTCCAAAGCCAAGTCGGACCGAGCTTGCCGGTCGACAGACTCCTGAAGGCGTACCGGACTAGCAACAAAGGTTTGACGATGACGGTTGGAATGAACTCGGAGTTCGACGTGAACCAGACCATGCAATCGGTCGATGGAACGCCTCCGCGATGGAACCGCAAAGAGGCTGAGGCCATCTACGGCATGCCATTCAACGATCTGCTGTTCCTAGCTCAGACGATCCACCGCCAGAACTTCGATCGAAACCGAGTGCAGCTGTCGCGGCTCCTTAGCATCAAGACCGGCGGCTGCCCCGAAGATTGCGGCTATTGCAGCCAGTCTGCGCATTACGAAACCGGGGTGAAGGCGTCGAAGCTGATGAACGTCAAGCATGTCATCGACGAAGCGGCCAAGGCGCGTGATGGCGGCGCAACGCGCTATTGCATGGGCGCAGCGTGGCGAAGTCCCAAGGAGCGCGACATGGACGTTGTGGTCGCCATGATCGAGGGCGTCAAGGCGCTCGGCATGGAGACCTGCATGACGCTCGGCATGCTCGATCTTGAGCAAGCTGCTCGCCTGAAGCAGGCCGGTCTCGACTACTATAACCACAACATCGATACCTCTGAGCGCTACTATGGCGAGGTTATTTCAACCAGGACTTTTGCCGACCGGCTGGAAACGCTTGGGCACGTGCGCGCGGTTGGGATGAAAGTCTGCTGCGGCGGCATCGTCGGGATGGGGGAAGAAAAGACCGATCGCATCGACATGCTGGTCACGCTCGCGAACCTGCCCGAGCCGCCGGAAAGCGTGCCGATCAACATGCTTATTCCCATCGAAGGCACGCCGCTTGCCGCGGCCGACGCCATCGATCCGATCGATTTCGTCCGCATCGTTGCGCTCGCGCGGGTGATGATGCCGAAATCCTGTGTAAGGCTGTCCGCCGGCAGGACGGCGATGAGCGACGAAACGCAGGCGTTGTGCTTCTTTGCCGGCGCTAACTCGATCTTTGTCGGCGACACGCTGCTGACGGCGGACAATCCCGGCGAGGACAAGGATAGCCTTCTGTTCCAGCGTCTCGGCATCGAGCCGATGGAACTCGCCACGCAATGAACGAGGCAATTCTTGCCCGCTATGACGCATCCTTGCGCGGACTGGCGCGCAAGGACCGGTTGCGGACGCTCGCACCGCGCGCCGGTCTCGACTTCTCGTCGAACGACTATCTCGGACTTGCCGCCTCCAAAAGACTTGGCGAAGCGGTTGCGGCGGCGATTGCGCGGGGCACGCCGGTTGGCGCCACCGGGTCGCGGCTGTTGCGCGGCAACGCACCGGAACATGAGCAACTGGAGGCGGACGCCGCGGCATTCTTCGGCGCCGACCGTGCGCTGTTCTTTGGCAGCGGCTACATCGCCAACTTCGCCCTGTTGACCGCGCTGCCGCAGAAAGGCGACCTGCTGGTCCTCGACGAACTCGCCCATGCCAGCATGCATGAGGGCGCGCAGGCCGGGCGCGCCGAGTTCAAGCTGGCCGCGCACAACGACGTCGACGCTGTCGAGGACGCAATCACCCGCTGGCGCGCCGAAGGCGGCACGGGGCGCGTGTGGATCGCCGTCGAAAGCCTTTACAGCATGGATGGCGACCGCGCGCCGATGGAGAGCCTGGTCGCGATGGCCGATCGGCACCAGGCATTCATCGTCGTCGATGAAGCGCATGCCACCGGCATCTGGGGACCGGACGGCCGGGGACTGGCCGCCGCGTGCCAAGGCCGCGACAACATCGTCACGCTCCACTCATGCGGCAAGGCGCTCGGCGCATCCGGTGCACTCGTCACCGGGCCGAGGACACTGTGCGATTATCTCGTCAACCGGTGCCGGCCGTTCATCTACGCCACCGCGCCCTCGCCGCTGATGGCGGTCGCGGCGCGCGAAGCGCTGACTATTCTGTCCGACGAGCCCATGCGCCGCGCTCAGCTGCAGGAACGCGTTGCCTGCGCCGGCCGCCAATTGGCCGAGCGCTGCGGCGTCGTACCCAGCGGCTCGCAGATCCAGCCATTTGTCATCGGCGACGTTGGGCGCACCATGGCGGTGGCGGCGGCCCTGCAGGCACGCGGCTTCGACATACGCGGCATACGTCCGCCGACGGTGCCCGAGGGCACATCGCGCCTGCGCATTTCGCTGACGCTCAACGTCGACGAGACCGACATTTCCGCCATGGTCGAGGCTCTCGTTGAGGTGTTGGCCACAGCATGACCAAACGCATCGTCGTCACCGGAACAGACACCGGAATTGGCAAGACAGTATTTTCGGCCGGACTTGCCGGGCTGCTCGACGGCTTCTACTGGAAGCCGGTGCAATCGGGCCTCGACGAGGAGACTGACAGCGAGGTCGTCGCCCGGCTTTCCGGCTTGCCCGACGGACGCGTGCTGCCCGAAGTCTATCGACTGACGATGCCGCTGTCGCCGCATCGATCAGCCGAAATCGACGGCGTCGCGATCGAGGCCGACGATCTTTCATTTCCGGTCCTGCCGACACCGCTCGTCATCGAAGGCGCCGGCGGGCTGATGGTGCCGCTCAATCGACAGACAAGGTTCATTGACATATTCGAACAATGGCGGCTGCCGGTAATACTGTGCGCCCGCACCGCGCTCGGCACCATCAATCATACGCTGTTGTCGATCGAGGCCCTGAGAGCCCGCTCCATCCCGCTCATCGGCATTGCCTTCATGGGCGAAGAGGTGGCCGATACGCAAAGGACAATCGTGGAATTCGGCGGCGTGCCGCAGCTCGGCAGGCTGCCGCACCTCGGTCCGCTGACGGGTGAAACGTTGAGAGATGCAATGATTTCCGGCTTCGACCTGGCCATGATTGCCGGAGGCGACTGATGGCGCAGTCTCGAGTCTGGCATCCGTTCACGCAGCACGCGCTAGAGCCCTCGATCCCTGAAATCGTGCTGACTGAAGGCGCCTATCTCCACAAGGCCGACGGCTCCCGCATCCTGGATGCGATTTCTTCCTGGTGGGTCGTCACTCATGGCCACCGCCACCCCCGCATCATGAAGGCCATCGAGACGACCGCGTCGAACCTCGACCAGATCATCTTCGCGGGCTTTACCCACGAGCCGGCCGAGCGCCTGGCCGAGGCGCTTGTCGGCCTCGCACCCGCCGGCCTTGACCGGGTGTTCTATTCCGACAGTGGCTCGACCTCAATCGAAGTCGCGCTGAAGATGGCGCTCGGCTATTTCCGCAACATCGGCGCGCCGCGTTCGCGCATCGTCGTCATGGAGCACAGCTATCATGGTGACACGATCGGGGCGATGAGCGTCGGCGCCCGTGGCGTGTTCAACGCCGCCTACGAGCCCTTGCTGTTCGAGGTCGACACCATCCCCTTCCCGGCCGCCGGGCGCGAGCAGGAAACGCTGGATCGGTTCGAGGCACTCTCCCGCGACCGGCGCGCCGCCGCGCTGATCGTCGAGCCGCTCGTGCTCGGCGCCGGCGGCATGCTCATGTATCCGGCCTGGGTTCTGACCGAATTGAAGAGGATCACTGAGGCCGCCGGCACGCTGCTGATCGCCGATGAAGTGATGACCGGCTGGGGGCGCACCGGAACCATGTTCGCCTGCGAACAGGCGTCCGTCTCGCCGGACATCCTGTGCACCTCGAAAGGTCTGACCGGTGGTACCATCCCGCTGGCCGCCACGATCGCCACCGATGCCATCTTCCAGGCTCACTATTCCGAGGATCGCAAGAAGACGTTTTTCCATTCGAGCTCCTACACCGCCAATCCGATTGCATGCGCGGCGGCACTTGCCAATGTCGAGATCTGGCACGACGAGCCGGTGGCCGATCGGATCGCGGCCTTGAGCGAGCGACAGGCCGCCGGGCTTCGACGCTTTCGCGACAACCCTCGCTTCACCGATTGCCGGACAACCGGCACCATCGCGGCACTCGACCTACGCACCGGCTCAGCCGGTTATCTGGCCGAGATCGGGCCAAAACTGCGCGCTTTTTTTCTTGAGCGCGGCCTGCTCGTGCGCCCGCTCGGCAATGTCCTGTACCTTCTGCCGCCCTATTGCATTACCGGCAACGAGTTGGATGGGCTCTATGACGCCATCGAGGAGGCCGGCGAACGCTTCGGCTCAAAGCCATGAGCCGATCATCGCGCATTCTCGGGCTTGGCCATCATGCGCCCGCGCGCAAGGTGGAGAATCCGGAAATCGAAGATCGTCTCGGGCTTGAACCCGGCTGGATCGAGCGGCGCACCGGGATACGGTCGCGCTTCTGGGCAGCGGACGAAGACACGCTGTCGGCCCTTGCCGCGCACGCCGGCGACATGGCGCTGACCAATGCCGGTATCGACCGCGGCGACATCGGCCTGCTGTTGCTCGCTACCTCCACACCCGATCATCTTCTGCCGCCAAGCGCGCCCCTGGTCGCACATCGGCTGGGACTAGGTCGCGCCGGCGCGATCGACCTGACCGGCGCTTGCGCCGGCTTCATCTATGCGCTGATGTTCGCCGACGGGTTCACTCGCCTGCATGGCAAAGCGAGCCTTGTCATTGCCGCCAACATCCTCAGCCGCCGCATCAATCCGGCCGAGCGCGCCAGCGCCGTGCTGTTTGCCGATGCCGCCGGCGCGGTGGTGATCGGTCCGTGCGATGACCCGGATCGAGGCATTCTCGGCGCTTCGGTGGATTCGGACGGCTCGCGTTACGGGCTGATCCAGATTCCTGCCGGTGGAAGCAACAATCCGTTCCATGGCGGCCTCGACCTCGAGCAGACCCGGATGACGATCACCGATGGCCGCGAAGTGTTCGCCAAGGCCGTGGAGATGATGACCGCCTGCTCGAGAGATGCGCTCACTGCTGCCCGACTGAGGCCGCAAGACCTCGATCGTTTCGTGCCGCATCAGGCCAATGCTCGCATTTTCGACGCGGTCGGCAGGAACCTCGGCATCACAGATCACTCGATGGTCAAGACGATCGCCGAATATGGCAACTCTTCCGCCGCGACGATCCCGCTCTCGTTGTCGCTCGCCCATCGGGCGCAGCCGTTTCGGCCTGGCGAGAAAGTCCTCTTGGCGGCAGCGGGTGCGGGTCTCAGCGGCGGCGCGCTTGTCGTGGGAATTTAGCAAAGCAACGCTTGCGCATAGGACTGCTCATGAATGAGACTATGAGAATGGCTCAATACGCAAATAGTCGCCGGCAAGCTCCATAGAGCTGGGTTCCGTGCGGTGCTCCGCGATGTCTAAGTATCGACCCACTTGCTCAAATCGCAGCGCTCATCGAAGGCCAGCAAAACCTCATGCAGAGCGAAAATCCTCAACCGCCCGTTTCAAAGACGCTCGCCCCATTTCGAAACAAGGTGTTTCGCTCAATTTGGACGGCCACCCAGATTTCCAGCCTCGGTTGGCTAGTGCAAACGGTCGCCATCAGTTGGCTTATGGCAACGATTTCAGCGTCCGACCTTATGGTGGCTCTCGTCCAGGCCGCATCCACACTGCCGGTGTTCTTCCTCTCAGTTTTCGCCGGAGCCATTGCCGACAACTTCAGCCGCCGGTGGGTGATGTTTGCGGGACACTGCCTGATAGCATCGGCGTCGATGACGCTGATGATTTCTGTGGGTCTGGGATTTGTCAGTCCTTGGCTGATTCTCGGGTTAGGTTTCCTGGCCGGCTGCGGCTTTGCCTTGAATGATCCGGCCTGGCACGCTTCGGTCGGCGATATCCTTCACAAACGCGACATTCCGGCCGCAGTGACGCTTATGTCCGTCGGATACAACATTGTGCGCAGCGTTGGTCCGGCCTTAGGGGGCGTGATCCTGGCCGTCTTTGGGCCGCTGGCCGCTTTCGCCTTGGCTGCGGTGAGTGATCTGGCGCCTATAAGCGCGATATGGCGCACCAAATGGGAGGTCCGCTCTTCGCCTCTCCCTCGTGAGAGAATGACGACGGCAATTCATGACGGAGTGCGCTTTACGGCGATGTCTTTGGAGATCAGGGCAGCGACCGCCCGAGCAGCTCTTTTCGGATTGGCAAGCATCTCCATTCTGGCGTTGCTCCCTCTCGTCGTCCGGGATCAGTTGAAGAGTGGGCCAATTGTCTACGGTATCTTATTGGCCGGCTTCGGCATGGGTGCTTTCATCGCGGGCATGGGCAACGGCTTCTTGAGGAAGGTCACGTCTCAAAACAGGCTGGTGGCCTTCGCCTCTGTGGCTTGTGCAGTCTGTTGCCTCTCCCTTGCCCTGACATCGTCGGTTCCTGTGGCGGCCATTTCGCTGGCGCTCGGCGGAGCGGGTTGGCTTATCACCTGGACGGGCATTGACGTGTCGGTGCAGTTGGCAAGCCCAAGGTGGGTTGTAGGCCGCACGCTCTCCATTTACTACGCCTTGAGCGCAGGCGGTATGGCTGCTGGCAGCTGGATCTGGGGTTCTGTCGCGCAAAACTATTCCTTGACCTCAGCATTGGAGGGCGCCGCGGGCGCTCTGTTGCTGGTTGCAGCAGCGGGGATCGTGTTGCCGGTCCGTCCCTGGGAAGAAACGGATCAAGAAAGTTCAGTTTTTCATCCGCCGGACGTGGCTCTCGATCTGAAACCCAGAAGTGGCCCTATCGTGGCCAAGGTCGAGTATTTGATATCGGAGGAAAATATCGAGGCCTTTCTGGGCTACATGCGCACGCGGCGACACGTCCAGAGCCGTGCCGGTGCACGAAACTGGACGCTCCAGCGAAATCTGCAAACACCGTCACTTTGGACGGAGACATTCCGCACCCCCACCTGGATGGACTTTCTCCGCCTAAATCATCGACTCACCGCAGCAGATAAGGAAGTCGCCCAGCATCTCCTGTCACTGCATGAAGGAGAGGTGCCTCCGCAGACAGTGCTTTCGATTGAACGGACGACCGAGGCAATTCGTACCCGTACCTCGACAATCTTTTCTCGTCCTCCAAGATGACGCCATCAAGCTGCTGTCCAGGGACAGGGTGGATCACCGGTGCTTTGCAGAGCACAGCCTCACACCGAGAGCAGCGTGCTCCGGGTTGTGCGCTTTCGCGCGCACCCAGGCGAGATGATGGTGAACGCGGCGTCAAGTGGAAGTCCCCTGCATACGCTTGCGGAGTCTTCTGCGAGAGCCCATGCCGACGAGCGCCAAACAAGGTCTGATGCCTTTCGGCGTCGTGGCCTCAACTCATCGATTCGCGAGAAAAGCATCGAATGCAGCAGCAACGGCGCGAACAACAAAGCGGTGCTCCGGCCGCACGCGGATGAAGCCGTTTTCGACGTCCAGGATCCCCTCCTCAGCCAGCGTCACCAAACTCTCAACTGAATCGAGAAAACGAGCTGGTTCGATTTCGTGGGCGGCACAGATGGTCGGCACGTCGGCCTCCAAATCGCACATCAGTCGCTCGATGATCGCTGCGCGCACCCGGTCATCGTCGGTCAGACGGTGACCCTTTGATGTCGCCAGACGTCCACTTGCGATGTGCCGGGCGTAAGAATCCCGTGTTACTTCGTTCTGAACATACCCCTCGCGGACTCGGCCAATAGCCGACGCGCCGAAGCCGATCACGTTTTGCAAGTATCGGCCGAGTATCCCAGCGAATTACGCCGTAGGCGCCCGGTCTTCTGGCGCTAGCGCAAGTTCGTCGTCCGGCGGAGCGAAATGATCGAGCCCGATCTCCCGGTAGCCAGCGCCAACCAGTGTCTCGGCGACAGTTGCAGCCTGTTCGGCGCGAAGATCGCCGTCCGGTAGACCTGCCTGCTCGATTAGGCGCTGATTCTTTATCACGGAAGGAATATGCGCGTATCCGAACACCGCAAGCCGGTTGGGGCGCATGGCGACCGCAGCCATCGCGGTCTGGATGCAGGACTGCACAGTCTGTTTCGGTAGACCGAAGATGAGGTCGAAGTTGATATGGCCAACGCCATGCCGGCGGAGATTTTGGACTGCAGCGGCCGTCTGCACCTTACTCTGGATCCGATTGATCGCCTTTGCACATCGGGATCAAAGCTCTGCATCCGATGCTCGCGCGGTTGACACCGTTAGCTGCCAGGGCTTCGGCCATTTCCGGTGTGAACGTTCGGGGATCGATCTCCACGGCGATCGCAGCAGTTTTGCTGAAAGCGAAGTGGCGGCGTAGAAATTCCATCAGCGCCAAGTGCTCGGCTGGCCCGATAAGGTGAGGCGTTCCGCCGCCGAAATGCACATCGCTCACCGGCAGCCCTTGCCGCACTTGCTCCGACACCAAACTGATCTCCTGACGCAGCACCGCTAAATAATTAAGGATCGGGCCGTTGCGACGGATGACCGCGGTAGGGAAGCCGCAATACCAGCACATGGATCGGCAAAACGGAATGTGGAAATAGAGCGACACCGATTCGTCGGCCGGGAGGCCCCCCAGCCATTCCTCATAATCGTCAGCACCAACTGCCGCAGAGAAGTCTGGCACAGTCGGATAGATGGTATACCAAGGCGGCCGGGGGTCCCGGTACTTTGTCAGGATTGAGGTGTGCAAGGAGCTGTCATCCCACGTCGCTCATCCATCATTCTTTCGTTGCGCGCTCGTCCTGGTCTCTGACCTAAGTCAGTGCGTCCCGCTTATGTCGCAGTCTCGTTTGGACAGGATGGGGTCAACCACGCCGGGGAGCGCGCGTGCCATGGTTGCGCCTGAGGTGATGGTGCGGTGCCGCATTCAACGTCTGAGTACGTGACGCCAGTGCAGTGTGCTTGAGGCGTCTGCGGAAGAACTTTGCAATGCGAAATTCATGTCCGACGCAACGGACCTGTCAAGCCTCGTTCAGACGCCATCCAGGTCCAGCCAGCGGCCTTCCCTGCCGGCCGAAAAACCATACCGGCTTTAGCCACCGAGACGCTCTAAAGCTGACGTCGGCTCATTTGATGAAAGGAGGACGCCGCTAGGGGGTGCACAAGGTTCCCCGGCTTGACGTCGCTTCGAGCGAAGAGCGGTGTGGCTTGTCGTCAAGCGCCGGGCAGCGTGCCCCCTACCGATATCCCGAAAAGATCGACCAAGATGGCCATGCCGACGCCACACGCGGTCTGGATGAGGCCGACCATGAAAATGCGATTGGCGCGTTCGTAGATGGGGCGCCGCAAGGAACTCATGTCGAGCAGCATGGACAGCGCTCTCATCTGCAGTGCGATGCCGAGCAGGATCGGCACTACGGCGAACAGATCGTAGAGTTGCCATGGCAAGGGGTTCGCGGCCCAATGAGTGAGGAAGCCGAGGGAAAAGGCAAGCAGGATACCCACGGCAGTGATTGTGCCGTTGCGGAAAATGGTCTCGATCGGTTCTTCCTTCGGATCGTGCTCGTCCAAGCGGCTTCCTTTCGTTGCTCTTTCCGTCGAGACTAAGTTCTCGAGAATACTGTTCATCGCCAATTACTCGAGGCGAGCCGTAGGCAGCCGTTTCAGGGTGCGCTCCCTCTCGCTTCCGGCCGCGCAATGTACCTGCACGGCGAACTTACAGCGGCGAAAAGGTGCTGCGGCCACCATGCGACGCCTCGGACGTGCACGCCCTCTGTTCCTGGCGCAGCCCTTGCGGAGCGTACGCGCAGTGATCCTTCTCGGTAGCGGATGGCGCGGCCTCCGTTGCGGTCAGACGGGAAGCCGTCGCTGTTAAACGAGACTGTCACATATCGAACATGGCGAACCGTGTCGCACATTTCTTTTCGCAGTGACCCTCAAAAAAAGTGATTCCAGCGAGACGAAGGCGCGTCGGCCCGATTTTGGTGTCGGCCGCATCTACGCTTCAGGTTGGCATGTCGCTTGCTGCTCTATTCGGAGAGCTGCAGCGGTCCGACCGGAGTGTTTCACATGTAAACGATAATGAATCTCCTAGCAGAAAACACTATTATAAGTACATGTGGCTTTTACGCTGGCTCACCTCTCGTGTCAAGCGCTTTGGCGTCCACATATTGGAGACAACACGCACAAAATTTAGAGGAAAAGCTTGCTCTTTCGCCTCTATCCTTTTTATTCCTTCATGGAGATCTAGACATGTACATCAAGAGTCCTCTTCTCGGCTTAACTGCTCTGATGACCATTTCCGTCGGTCGAGCAGCTGGCGCCGAGCGGGAACCGGCCGAGTACATCAAGATCTGCGACGTCCTCGGCTCGGGATATTCCTATATTCCCAACACCGAGACCTGCCTGCGCATCGGCGGCTATGTCCGTTACGATATCGGCCTGGGTGACGTCCGATCGTATGACAGCGCAAGAACCTCGGACGTGAGAACTGGCGAGGACCAAGGCACTTGGCGAAACAGCACACGCTTCACGTTCAAAACTTGGACCGGCCAGCAGACCGAGCTCGGCGCGTTGACGACCTATACCGAAACCCAGGTGAATTTTGGCAACAGCGCTAACTCGCATGACAGTCCTCAGAACTATGATTTCAACAGCGGCCTCGCACTGGCTTCTGCCTGGGTCGAGCTGGGAGGCCTGCGAGTTGGCAAGGAGGGGTCGGCCTTCGATACGTTTGCAAGCTACGCTGGCAACGTTCTCGATAGTATGCTCGTTCCGTCGGCCGGCTTCGACACCAACGTGGCTCAGTACCACTTCGACGCCGGCAACGGCATTTCGACTGTGATTTCGCTCGAACAAGGATCGGGCTCAGCCGGTACTATCGACAGCTATATTCCGCACGTTGTCGCCGGCTTGAAATACACGCAAGGCTGGGGCTCGATCACCGGCGTCGCGGCTTATGACAGCAATTACGAAGCTTTTGCCGGCAAGATCCGCGTCGACGTCGCTGTCACAAACCAGCTGTCGCTGTTTGGACTCTTCGGCTACGGTTCCAATGCCAGTCTCAACGAGGACTCAAACGGCGCAATTGCCAATCATGGGCGCGGCTCGTACAAAATCTGGAACGGCCAGTGGGCTTTCTGGGCGGGCGCCACCTACGAGTTTGACGAGAAAACTTCGTTCAACCTTCAGGTCTCGGGTGATCAGCTCAAGGATGCTGGTGTGGCTGCAAACGTCGCCTACATGGTCGTTCCCGGCTTCACGGTCACAGCCGAGGTCGATTACGACCACTACGGCAACTCTGGCCTCGGCCCTGCCGAGCCTACCGCCGTCAAGGGCACGAGCAAGCCGAACAGCGTCGGCGGCATTCTCCGCTTACAAGGCTCATTTTGAAATCTCTCCAGTCGCGAGCATGGCAAAGGCACTTGCCTCGACAACGCACGCATGGAGAGCTTCGTTCGCCATCTTGAAGTCTGCATCGACCGTCCACGGCCCATCGTACCAACTAGAAACTGAAAGTTATGAGCCCTGTGTACTACACCTAGCCCTTGACCTGCCCGATGAACCGGCCAGGGGCCGTCAGTTCAAATTCGGGGCCGTTTAGAGGGCAGTGTGAGGCCGTGTTAGGTAAGCGCCACTGCAATGTCGAGGCCGCGACACGCCTGTCGCTTTGGACGGCTGGAATTGCCCTTCGCGGCGCCATTCATTCTCTCAACATTTACGTGATAATGCACGCTGAGTCCGAGCCGCGTGGCAGCACCCATCCTAGGTCACTATCGGGGGGCCTTAAACCTGAACAGCTCCATCGTCGCGGCTGCTGCGGAAGCAGGAGCTATCACTGGGACCCGTACTGGTGCTTGTCAGCCGCTGAGCCGCTACTTCGTCTTAGGAAGAGCATTGTCCTTGCCAAAAGCCGGCCAGTATTTCGAGATTGCCAGTGTGGCGCCGGCTGAAGAGAAATGACCATAGTCGAAATATAAAAACTCTCCTCTATCGAAATAGGCGCAGCGTCCTGCGCTGCACAGGAATTTCAGCGGATCGATGAATGTGGCGCCTTTGGTAAATGAGCGCACACGTTCGTTGACGTCGGGGTCCATCGCGATCGGCCAGGACGTATCGTCCAGATTTTGGCGCTTGGCGAAGAACGCAATTTTCCGGACGTCAGTTGGGAACTGCGGAGACTGGCCGATGACAAACACGCGCACGCCCAGGGCACGAAGCGTAGCGATTGTTTGCTGAAGACCGTCGAAACCTCTGACCTCATAGTCACTCCATCTACCGCTGAGGATAACCGTCTTGATGTCCGCTTCCAAGATGACGTCCAAGGCCTTGCGATTGAACCGGACACAATCAAGACGATCGTACGGGTAGTAATAGAGTATCGGCGCGCAGCTGGCGTACGTATATTCAACGATGTTCGCCTGCAATCGATTTATGTTAGCACCCAAGCCGGAAACATAGTGCGCGGCGAAGGAGTCGCCCCACAAAAAAACCGTTGTTGGAAAACCGCTGGTGCGCGTGCAATCCTCCATATTCCAGCTTTCGATCCGGCTGGTGCCCTCGTTGAAACAGATGCCATTCCTCCAGTCCCCGACGGAAATGCGCCGCTGGACATAGTCCGGAAACCGTTGCGGAAAGCCGTTGCCGAGCGCCCCCGCCGCTCCGCCGGCACAAAGGACAACGATCGCGAGCGCTGAAAAGGCGAAGATAGGCCCCGGGGAGGTGAAGGCCCTCTTCTGTCGAAACGGCTGCTCTACAAACTTCCAGGAGAATGCAGCCAATGCGAGGCTTGCCACCAACATCGCACCGGTCATCAACGGATCGAGTTTTTGGAACGAAAGATAGTGCGCGAACGCATTGAGAGGCCAGTGAACAAGATACAACGAATACGAGATGAGCCCAATCCAGACCAGCGGCCTGACTTCGAGCATGCGGGTGGCGACCGTCGAGGGGGTATTTTGGCCAACATAGATCAGAAGGGCCGTTCCGATGCATGGATACAAGGCGTTGTAGCCTGGGAACGGATCACTCGCCGAAATCGCGAAGAACCCGATGGCGAGAAGGCCAAATCCGGCCACCCCCACCGACTCCATCAGGAATCGGTTGCCCAGCGGCGAGGGGCATTTGAGCATGAGCAGGGCGCCCAACATGAGTTCCCAGATTCGGGTCGGCAGCAGATAGAATCCGGCGGTGGGTGCCAGCGATGTCGCCATCACCGCCACTACGAAGCTGCAGAGAATTATCGGAAGAAGTGTCGTCAGCCAGCGCTTCCCGATGTAGCGATAGATTAGGAACATCAGGATTGGTGCGAAGATGTAGTACTGCTCCGCTACGGAAAGCGGCCAAGTGTGCAACAGTGGTAGAAGCGCGGCATCGATAGAGAAGTAACTTGACGTTTTCCAGAAGAAAACGTTCGACCAGAAGGTCGAGGTAGCTATGATGCTAAGACTGAATCCGCGCAGATCCGGTGGCAGAAGAATGAACAATGCCGCAATGCAGGTGAGAAGCATCACAAAGACGAGCGCCGGCAGAATGCGCCGGGCACGGCGCCAGTAGAAGTTGACGATGGAAAATTGGCCGCGTTCAAGGTCATCCAGGAGGCTTCCGCTGGTTAGGTAGCCGGAGATGACGAAGAAGATATCGACCCCGCTAAAGCCACCCGGGATCGCCGAAATTCCGAAATGAAAGAGTACGACCGGAAGTACAGCAACGGCCCTAAGGCCCTCGATATAGCGCCTATATTGCATCCAGCGGTTCCTTTTATTTTAGATCAGGACGCGATTGGAAGCTTTCAATCTCCGGTAGGAGTGCTGCCGAGATAAGGGCGGTATCAGCCACCTTTATCCGTCCCGAATGTTCTGTAAGTTGCAACTGGTACAGAAGCACGATCGCCATCGCCGGCCTTGACGGCCTGATTGTCGAGCAGATCGCGCGGATCGTTGACCATCACGGCCAGGTTATGTCCTGTCGAACAACCAAGCGGCTGTTTGAAGGATTCTTCATTGGGTAAGGCACCATATGAGGGACAGACCGGCGGACGGGCGTGATAGACAATCGCCTCAATTCGCACTGAGCCGGCGTCGTGTTGATCGCGCAATTGAATGTTGTCTTCTTCGATTGCCAACTGCCTGGCCTGATGGGCTACCCCTGCGCTGAGCTGGGGCGAACCGCTGATGAGGAGGTGGATGGCATCGAACCGGCCGCGACTGGCCTTGTCTAGGAAAACACGCAAACGCTGCCGTTCGGAAGCGCGCAGGCTTTGCAACGTCAGGACGGTGGTCTCCTCTCGGACAAGCATTGGTGCCGATGGTTCGACATCAACTGGCGTAGTGCTTGTGCAGCCACTTACGCTTGGTGCCAGAGCGACAAAGAGGATTATAAAACGCAACATCTTTGGATGACACTATTCGATGATGAAGCCGAGACCGCCCTGGGCGCTTGGCGCGCCCGCACGGATAGCAGCGCGGTCTCGCGGGGGACTTGTCACGGAATTCGTCGGAGCGCCCCCTCCGTTCAAAGCCGGTGCCGCCCGCTCGGTCGGTGCGCTCATCTGGTTTGGGTTGGAGCCTGGTCTTACAATGTAAGGCGTAACTAGAATGACCAGTTCTGACTCCTCTTTTTGAAACGAGGTCGAGCGAAAAAGCGGTCCCAGGATCGCCAGTTCTCCGAGCCAGGGAAAGGCCCTGACATCATTGTTGACGTTCCGCCTGATTAGACCGCCGATTGCGAAGCTCTGGCCGCTGGCGAGTTCGACGACCGTATCGGCTCGGCGCGTGGAAACTGCCGGCACGGAAATTCCGTTGATTTGCACGGCACCTTGCGTCGACAGTTCACTGACTTCGGGCGTTACGTGAATGTTGATTTGATTGTTGCTGAGAACTGTCGGCACAAATTCCAGACTGACGCCGAAGTGACGGAATTCAACCGATACCTGCCTGTTTTCCTGCAGGACAGGAATGGGAAATTCGCCGCCCGCGAGAAAGCTGGCCTTTTCACCCGACATAGCGGTGAGGTTCGGCTCAGCCAGGACGGAAGCTATATGCTCCTTGGCGAGCGCGTCGAGAACCGCGCTGACGTTGACGGCACCGTTGTCGAATCCGATTTCTGCTGTACCGCCACCCTGGGTTGAACCAGACCCAGCGCTTGCAGCGCTTCCGCTTAGAACGCCCACTTTGAAATTGCCGATTTGACCGAAGGCGGACAAGTTGACGCCGAGTGACTTCATGGCGCTGCGTGAGACTTCGGCTACGCGCACGCTGAGGTTAACTTGCAGGGATCCAGCGACCTTGATGTTGTTGACGACTTGCGCTCCGTCGCCCAGATATTGCTCAGTGACTCTTTTTGCGGTGTCGGCGACCTCTGCGTCGGGCGCCGTCCCGCTAAGGATTGCGCCGCGCGGCGTATAGTTGACGCGGATGGGATAGTCGCCGACCTGCTCCCGCAACATGGCGCGTAAATCCCCGATCGGTTGCGTGACAACGATACGCAATTCGGCGAGAGGCTCGCCATTGCCATCCAAGGCGAATAGGCTGGTCCGCCCCGATTTCTTGCCAAAGACGAAGATTGTTTTGCTCGATGGCGCCTGAAAATCCGCGATCGTGGGGTCAGCAACAAAGATGGTCGTGGCTGGCCCGGGCAGATGAACGGTCTCCCCGAGCGAAGAGGAAAGGGTCAGCGTGGCGTTGATGCTATTCGAAGCCGCATGCGGCGGGCCTTTGTCCTGCTTGTTTTGCGCCGCGACACCAAGTGGGAAAGTCACAATAAGCGCGCAGAGGAGATGGCCCAGGTAACGGGGCACTGCAGGTCTTGTAACCTTGTTGGCGATCGCCCGCCAATTGAGCGCAGCGCAAGGATGTTGAAGGATCAGCAAAATAGATCTTCTTTCGATTCGACAAACTATGCGGACGAGGCGTCAGTCAATTCTAGGATGTAACCAATGCCTCGGATGGTCTTGATCCGTGGCGTTGCACCTGATCTGGTCAGATGTCCCCGTAAACGATAAATTCCGACTTCAAGCGCGTTGGCAGACACGTCGTCGTTGAATGAATAGAGGTGATCTTCCAATTGCGCACGGGGCACGATGCGGCCTGCCCGGTTAAGCAGGTGCTCTAGAACACAGAGTTCGCGACGTGCGATCATCATTGGGTGCCCATCAACGAAAACCTGGCGGGCGACCGGATCAAAGTCGAGATTGCCAAATACGAGCCTCAGGTCGGTCATCTGTGTCGCCCGGCGCAGAATGGCTCTCATTCTGGCAATAAGCTCATCGGTAGAGATGGGTTTGAGCAGAAAGTCGTCCGCACCACCGTTGAAGATCGCAATTCGCTTATCGAGATCGTTAAGGCTGCTCATAATGACGGCAGGAACTGAATGCCCGTGGGTCCTCAACTGCCTCAGCCAACCCAAGCCATCGCCATCTGGCAGAGCCAATTCCAGCAGGAGAATTTCATAGCTGGCGCAAGAAAATGCACTCGAAGCCAGTTCCAGAGTACCAACGACATCAACGACGAAGCCGCCATCCCCGAGCGCAAGTCGCATGGCGCGCGCAAGATCCGCATGATGATCCACGAGCAGCGTTCGCATTTCATCTCCTCTCGAAGAGGGACGGCCCATCGAACGCGTCACCGGCGGCCATCTGATCGGAGCACACGGCGCGCAACTCGTCGCAGCTCTCGGAACTGGTCCGAGTCGGAGGGACATGCAAGTCGCTCGGTGGCAATAGGCGCGGGTGAGGACCAACTGACGGGCTCAAATACGCCGGTCGGCGAACCCACGAGGCCAGCAACCCGCGTGCGATTTCTCGTTGCATCATCTCTCCTACGTGCAGCCCCTGCGCTCGCAAGGCAGCGTCGCGGCTCAGAGCCCGATTCCCACAGAGGGTAGGGTTAGCTTTCGAGAAACTGATTGAACAAATCGATTATTTGGATCGAATGCATCCACGGTATGGATGCAGCGCACCATCTTCAACGACTGCGGCGTCCTGATGCACTGTTGTGTCTGTCGTGCTCTGCTTTTTTCGCTGTCCTTCAAGGCTGGCGAGCCTGGTGGAACCTGCGCGTCATTGGCTTGGTAGCTTGAATGCTCAACAACGGAGCGCCCTGCGCAAAGCCGCTCTCATTTCCAAAAAGCCTTGCAATCTGGTTGGAGCACTTCGCGCTCGACACCAAAATAGGCGAGGAAAACTGACGTCTGACAGGGATGTACATGCAACAGCCGATTTGCGGCACCAGCAAACGACCGCGTTCAGGCTGAAGATCGACGACCAACGGCTCCTCGATTTCCGCACTTTTACAAGCTCTTCCTGTGCGGGCGGATGCCGGCAAACAGCAGCACAGGGTCAGCGAAACCGGGAGCGGGCCTGCTTGATCGCCATGATCACATTGCCGCTGTCGCGCGTGCGGAGCGGAATGCAATCGGTCCAGCCGGCGGCAATCCGGTCAGCACCATCGTCTGCACGAAGCTCCCTGACGAAGACGTGCCCGAATGCGCTCAACAAAGCCGGGCGGCGGATCTTTCCAATCGCCGAAGGTGCGGGCTGGCACCGAGCGGCGAACTGCGAACTCATTCCTGCCCGGCGGCGCTGGCCGCCGCGAGCGTCGATGCGGACCCAGCCGCTCCGAATCCTCCCACAACACGATGAGCGCGTCGCGGACATCGCTGCCGTAACAGCGGCTGCGGCTCTTGCCCGCAGACGGCCTCTGCTCACGACGGTTCATAAGACGGATCGCGCGCTTGCGAATAATAGCCGGTTACCGCCTCGAACTCATCCAGAATGCGCCGCTTGTCAACGCCGCAATAAAGCTCCACGATCGCCGCTTCACCGTGTCGCCATGCTGAGCCGCGCCATCCTTCCCCCGAACCGGAATGGCACGACCTGTCCATCCCCTTTGGAACAGGACACTATTGGTAACATTTTGCTTGAGGCAATGCGGCTCGTTGCCTTCCTTTTCGCTGACCGGAAGGGTACCGGAAGTCGTCTATCGCATCTTACCCGCTGAAAGCGGCAACACCTCGACCTCAATCGCAGATCATAGGAAATAGACGATCGCGTCGGGGCCTCAGCATCGGTTCACCGGGTTTCCGTCATCGACTGAAGCGAATTGCCCCATCGACCGTCACCGGGTGGGCCGCGATACGTCGCCGTATATGATTAGCGAGCGCACGTAGCGGAGCCATAGCTCTCCACCCAGCCATGTTCCCCTAGTTGGAAAATGTCCGGCGGACCAGAGGTGCTGTCGTCAGCTTTTCCTGAATAGCGGCCAAGGCAATCCCTACCAGTCCATCACCACCTTGCCGGAACTGCCGCTCTTCATCGCATCGAAACCGATCTGAAAATCGTCGATGCCGATGCGGTGGGTGATCAGGCCGGAGACATCCAGCGGACCCTGCACAAGCGCGATCATCTTGTACCAGGTTTCGAACATCTCGCGGCCGTAGATGCCTTTGAGATGCAGCATCTTGAAGATGACCTTGTTCCAGTCGATCTCGAAGCCGGTCGGCGCGATGCCCAGAATGGCGATCTTGCCGCCATTGTTCATGGTGTCGATCATGTCGCGGAAAGCGGGGGCGGCGCCTGACATTTCGAGGCCGACGTCGAACCCCTCGGTCATGCCGAGCACCGGCATGACGTCGCGCAGCTTCTCCTTCGAGGCGTCGACGACATGCTGGACGCCGAGTTTCTTGGCTAGCGCCAGCCGCACCGGGTTGATGTCAGTGATGACCACTTTGCGCGCGCCGACGCATTGGGCGACGAGCGCGCCCATGATGCCGATCGGCCCGGCGCCAGTCACCAGCACGTCCTCGCCGACCAGATCGAAGGACAATGCGGTGTGGACGGCATTGCCCAAGGGATCGAAGATCGCGGCAATCTCATCGGGCACATCGTCGGGGATCGGCACGACATTGTGCTGCGGGATCGCCAGATACTCGCCGAAGGCGCCTGGACGGTTGACGCCGACGCCGAGCGTGTTGCGGCACAGATGCCCTCGCCCGGCGCGACAGTTGCGGCAATGGCCGCAGACGATGTGGCCTTCGCCCGATACACGCTGGCCGACCTTGTATTCGGTGACCGCTGCGCCGAAATCGGCAACGGTGCCGACGAATTCATGGCCCGTCACCATCGGCACCGGCACCGTCTTCTGCGCCCACTGGTCCCAATTGTAGATGTGCACGTCGGTGCCGCAGATCGCCGTCTTCTTGATCTTGATCAGCACGTCGTTGGGGCCGATTTCCGGCACCGGCACCTCTTCCATCCAGATGCCCGGTTCGGCCTTGGCCTTCACAAGCGCCTTCATCATGTTCGACATCAGGATTTCCCTATTCCGTGATTGCGCTTCTGGCGAGATAGCCTGCACAACGGGAAGGTAGGCCACTAACTCGTTTGAACGTCCGGAATGGTCAGCCCCGCCTGCTCAGCCTCGCGGCGCAAATTCTGACGGGGCCTGGGGCCGATCTGCTGGATCACCAATCCGGCTGCCAGTGAGCCAAGGTCGCCGCAAGTCTGCAGGTCGCGGCCTTGCGTGTAGCCATGCAGGAAGCCGGCGGCATAGAGATCGCCGGCGCCCGTCGTGTCGACCAGTTCCTTGATGGCGGTCGCCTTGATCACCACGGTCTCGTCGCCGCGCACGATCACCGAGCCTTTTTCCGAGCGGGTGACGGCGGCGATCCGGCAATCCTTGCGGATCTGGGCCAGCGCCTCGTCGAACGACGATGTCTGGTAGAGCGACTTGATCTCGTGGCTGTTGGCAAAGACGATGTCGACCGTGCCCGAGCGCACCAGGTCGAGGAATTCGTCGCGGTAGCGGTCGACGCAGAACGAATCCGACAGCGTCATCGACACTTCTCGGCCTGCCGCGTGCGCCAGCTTCGCCGTCTGGCGGATTGCCTCCTTGGCGCGCGGCGGGTCCCACAGATAGCCTTCGAAATAGGTGACCTTGGCGCCGGACGCCTTGTCGGCTTCGACATCCTCAGGGCCAAGCTCGACGCAGGCGCCGAGATAGGTGTTCATCGAGCGCTCGCCGTCGGGCGTGACGAAGATCATCGAGCGCGCCGTCGGCGGCTCACCCTTGAGCGGCGTGGTGCCGAAGGCGACGCCCTGCGCATGGATGTCGTGGGCGTAGATTTCGCCCAGCGCATCGTTGGAGACCTTGCCGAAGAAGGCCGCGCGGCCGCCAAAGCTGGCGACGCCGGCCGCCGTGTTGCCGGCGCTGCCGCCGGACGCTTCGATCGCCGGGCCCATGCGGCTGTAGAGCAGTTCGGCGCGTTGTGTGTCGATGAGGTTCATCGCGCCCTTGATGATGCCGTTGGTCTCGAGGAATTCCTCGTCGCACTGGGCGATGATGTCGACAATGGCATTGCCGATGCAAAGCACGTCATAATCCGGCATCAAAATCTCCGCCAAAACCCGAGCCGGCTTCTTGCCACGCCGGCCGGGCGTGGTCTCGCGAGTTGAAATGGGTTGCCGCATGCGCTTGATCCAGCCGCCCTCACGCAGCTGCCGGTCCGGCTTCACGCAGCAAATCGTCAGCTTTGTCCGTCTTCTCCCAAGTGAACTCAGGCTCTTCACGCCCGAAGTGTCCGTATGTCGCCGTCTTGCGGTATATCGGCCGTAAGAGATCAAGCATCTTGATGATGCCTTTCGGTCGGAGATTGAAAACCTCGAGAACAAGGCGCTCGATCCTTTTTTCCTCGATCCTTGCGGTTCCGAAGGTATTGACCATGACAGAAACCGGACTGGCCACGCCGATCGCGTAGGCAAGCTGAACCTCGCAGACCTCCGCAAGGCCGCTGGCAACGATGTTCTTCGCGACATACCGGGCGGCATAGGCCGCCGAGCGGTCAACCTTGGATGGGTCCTTGCCCGAAAAGGCACCGCCGCCGTGACGCCCGGTCCCACCGTAGGAATCGACGATGATCTTCCGTCCTGTGAGGCCGCAGTCGCCGGCAGGCCCACCGACCACGAACCGCCCTGTTGGGTTGACCAGAAATCTGATCCCCGAAGTATCCAGGTGGGCCGGCAGGACCGGTTTTATGATCTCCTCAATGACGCCTTCGCGGACCGTGGCTTGTGAGACCGCTTCGTCATGCTGCGTTGACAGGACTATGGTATCCAGCGCCACCGGGCGGAGCCCTTCGTAGCGTACCGACACTTGAGATTTCACGTCCGGACGCAGCCAGCCAAGCTGTCCCGCTTTCCGGACCTCGGCCTGTCTTTTCGTCAAATGGTGAGCGAGTTGGATCGGCAGGGGCATCAATGTATCCGTCTCGTTGCATGCGAATCCAAACATGATGCCCTGATCCCCTGCCCCTTGCCCGAGATCCTGCCCTCGTCCTTCATCAACGCCCTGGCTTATGTCGGGCGACTGCTCGGTGAGGGCCAGAACGACGGCGCAACGTCGACCATCAAAGCCAATCGCATCATCGTCGTAGCCAATATCGAGTATCGTATCGCGGGCGACTTGGCTGTAATCGATGTGGGCATGGCTGGTGATCTCGCCAGCCACAACGACCATCCCCGTCTTCACCAACACTTCACAGGCGACGCGCGCCTTCGGATCGGTGCGCAGGACCGCATCGAGAATGGCATCGGAGATGTTGTCTGCCATCTTATCGGGGTGTCCCGCGCCGACGGATTCGGAAGAGAACACGAACTGCCTGGTCATAAAAATGCCCTCGCTTCAAGTGCTGGAGTTAGTGAGGAGTTTCTGGATTGGGGTGGCTTATCGGTCGGGGATGCCGGGAACATCGAACGCAGTGCAGAAGTCGGCAACGTCTCTTCGTACGCTCGCATGAACTTCCTGGTCATCGGGCTGGCGGCAGACCGAGTCGATGAAAGCGGCGATCTGCACCATCTCCGTTTCGCGCATGCCCATGGACGTCACCGCTGGTGTCCCTAAGCGGATGCCGCTTGTCAGCGCCGGATGCCGCCGGTCGCCCGGGACCATATTGAAATTCGCAATGATGCCTGCACGCGATAAGCGCTCCGCATAGGCTTTGCCTGACAGCGACCGGTCCCGAAGATCAAGGATCAGCATGTGATTGTCAGTGCCCCCGGTGACGAGTTCATAACCTCGCTCCAGAAGTGCCTGGGCCAGAGCCTTGGCGTTGTGGACGATCTGCTGACCGTAGACACGAAAGGACGAGTTCGCTGCTTCCTGCAAAGCGACGGCAAGCGCGGCGATAGTATTCATATGCGGTCCGCCTTGCAGAAGAGGGAACACGGCGCGGTCTATACGTTTGGCCAGATTGTGTTTGCTCTTCGGATGATGGAGGGGCTGATAACGGTCTTCATTCCTTGATAAAATGAAGCCACCCCGGGGACCGCGGATCGACTTGTGAGAGGTGCTGGTGACCACATCGCAATGGGACACGGGGTTCGGATGCACTCCTGCGACAACCAGGCCGCAGATGTGGGCGATGTCAGCCACCAGATACGAGTTCACCTCCGAAGCAATTTCGGCCATTGCCGCGTAGTCAAAAATACGCGGATAAGCAGTTCCGCCGACCCAAATTAGCTTCGGGCGTTCCCGCTTGGCGGTCTCGCGCAAGTGGTCATAGTCAATTTGCTGTGTCTTTTCGTGCAGCCTGTACGGGACGCGCTGATAATCGCTGCCGGAAAAATTGACGGACCAACCGTGAGTCAGATGGCCGCCTTCGGGTAAAGGCAAGCCCATGACTTTGTCACGGGGGCTCAAAAGCGCGCGATAGACAGCCTGGTTGGCTGGCGAGCCTGAATAAGGCTGGACGTTGGCATGTTCACTGCCAAATAGCGCTTTCAGGCGCTCGATCGCGAGGGTCTCAAGCTCATCGACGATCTCGTTTCCGGCGTAGTAGCGCGCACCGGGGTATCCCTCGGCATACTTGTTGGTGAAAATCGACCCGGTCGCTTCCAACACCGCCGAGGAGGCAAAGTTCTCGGAGGCGATCAGTTTGAGAGTTGTCCGCTCCTGACGCTCCTGTCTTAGAAGCAGTTCGTGAACGCGGGAGTCGACGGCGGCTAAGTGAGGCCGCCCGTAAGTGTCGGGCTGCGCGATGGCGCCGCCGGCGGAGTTATCCATGGTAGTCGCGCTCCATTTGGACTGATCTATTTCACGATCAAGCAGGCGGTCCCTTCAACCGCGCGTCTTGTATTGCTTCCAGGCGTTGTAGGTCTCTTTTATGATGGCCATCATCGTGGGGCAGGAGATCGACCACCAATTGAGCCAGCTCGCCATCCTTGCCTCCTGCTTGCATATGGTACGAAGACTGCGGACGTTGTTCGTTGCAGCAAAGAAAGTTGGCTCTGACCAGCCGCCGAACGTGGCGTCGAACCTGCTCGCGAGGCAGACCGGTAATATCGGCCAGCTCGCCGACGGTTAGATCCGCATGCGCGCAAAGGCCCAGGATTCGAAGGCGATCAAGATGCGCTGCCGTCCTTAGGCGATTTACCAGTGTCAACATTGGTTAGCATCAACCCGGACGGGATGCAGCAAGCCGCTAGCCCTTCTATCCCCATCAATCCGCATGAGACCTCTCTCGTCATTTGCTGTAAATCCGCTGGTATGGATGCTAATGGAAGATAGATCACAGTCCTTTCTACGACTAAGACGCCAGATATTGGGGCTAATGTACCACCTGACAGGAGACTACACTCACGAACATTATGTGAATTTTTTTTAACGTTGCTGAGAATCAAGGGGGAGGTTTGGCGAATGTCTCGCCGTCGACTGTCGAATCCTGCCCGACGGGATTATAGGGTGCGTAGCCTGCTTGTCCTTTCCACATGACCAGCGACGATGGGGCGAAGGCGGCAGACATAGCTCTGGAGCATGCTGCGGTATCTTTGGCCTGAAGCCGAGGAAGGCGGACCGTGGCTTCCGCGCCGCTGCCGGGAGCCCGCGAACAGGCCAAGTGGATCAGCCGGGTGTTGCCGTCATAGAGCGTGAGACCCAAAGCTGGCCAGCCGCGCCCTGAGGCTGACGCACCGCTCAGCGTCCACCTTGCTCTCGAAGCCCATCGGCATAGCGCCGATAACGACTTGACCGCGTGCGTGTCGACGAGCGATCGGTGAGCGCAAGGATCGAGGGTGCAGTGCAGGATAATGCTGTTTTAAATCAGCGCTGTTTTCAGCCGACTGCCTTGAGCGTGGCACGAGGATATAGGCCCAAGGCAGGAGATCATCGTCTGCTGTTCGGGAGGCCGCCCTGGGCGCGCGACAGCCGTTCCTTCGGCTGCGCCGCTCCGCCACCATCCGCGCCGTGCCTTCCGGAGACCATTCCCGCTACCGGCCGGCGCCCGTGAAAACCTCGACCCGGCGCACCGGCTCGAGATGGCTGGGCTCAGCGTAACTCTGAAGTCGTCATATACCGAAGTCTTCACAGACTTCGGACATCCCCCTCACAGTCCGATCCAGATGGCGTCAGGAACACCGCTTGCGTTGATGCGGATGAACCCCTGCTTGTGCCACAATGACCCTTATGTCAGCGCGCGAGCCAAAGCTTCCGCGCAAGGCGACGGCTAGGATAAGGCAATGCCGACGAAGGGCACATTGCTTGCCACACTCTGGAATGATGGCATGCTCGGAAGGCCTAGGCTTTGCTCAGGGCCGCCTGCAAGGCGCGCTTTGAGGTTATTCACATAGCCTTCTGCGTAGTCCTGCGCCGTCGAGACCGAAAGATCAATGCCTGCCGCCAAGGCCTCTTCCATCAGGTGCTTTACGAGCCCATTTCGAATGGCCAGCTTGACCTCGGGGCCTGCGATAAGGCCGATCGCCTGCGCGGCCATATTGAGGCCAGCTTCCTCCAGCGCTCGCTTCATATCGCCTCCGTTAATGGCCGTACGCAGGAGATTGGCTGCTTGCGACTCAGCCTCGAGAACCATCGAGGCAAGATCGGCTACTTGTCCGAGGCCCGGAATGAAGCTGAGCAGTCCCACCGCCGTTGCCGCCAAGTCGAGCACTTTCGTCTCGATTTTGAGCACGGAGTCGACGACGTGCATGACGGCCCCGCCGTTCTTTTTGGCTGACTTAATGTCAGGCTGGTCCATCAGGCCCATCTTCATGTCCGCGACGGCATTCTGCTCTTCTGCGGTTTGGGCGCCGTGGGTGATTGGCTGCTGAACGTTGCGGTTCGCAGACGACATGTTTGTGCAAAAATGGGCAAAGTCTTTTTTGCTGATATTGCCGGAATCAACCGTATGCCCGCCGCCAAAGTCGAAGAATTTATGATGGGTCTTATAGCCCGTGATCGAATTGTTCAGGAGGCCAAACAAAAGAGGATCTGAAAGGAGCTGAGAGGCTGCTTCCCGCACTTTCGGATCAAGGCTCTTGTCGTCTTTCATTTTCGCCAGTTTGTCGCGAGTCAGAACACCGCTTCCAAAGAACGTGTCCTGATGGTCCTTGATCATCTCGACCGTATTCAGCTCAGTTTGCGTGAGGCTCATCGACGATGAGGCGACTTGCAGGAAATCCTCTTTGTGCATCTTCCCTTTCGAGCCACCGCACAACTGGTTCCAAGCATCGGGGTGATCGAGGAAATATTGCGCCGCCGCAATGACCTGGGGCGGAAATTTGCCGTTTTTCGATTCGCCGCCGACCATTTTCTTGAACTCATCCAGACTCAGGTCCTTGGACAGATTTTCGGAGTACCGGTAAAACTCCCGCAAGGCATCGCTCAAGGTCATGACCGAAGGCTGCAAACCTCCGCTGCCGTCGGATGGTATGTAGTTCTGCTCGTAGCTTCGCGCTTGGGCTTCCTGAAATGCAGCAACTTGTGGGTGGTGGTTTGAAAATCCGGCCAAGTCCTTGGCGTTGATCTTGCCTCCACAGCGGCCGTCGCCCTGCGAGCCAATCGCATAAAAAAGTCCCGAATCCTGCTGCAGTCCCTGGATCGCCGCTTTCAGATCCGGTGGCGTAGAGGGATCATTGGCTTTGTCGGTCAACGACTTCCAAGTAAGCGGGCATTGGTCCTTGTGACGGTTGAGTACCGCAACAATCTGCAACTCAGCCGTGGTCAGCGACCCACCGTTCCACGTGATTCCGGGGCTCGGCCTGGGAGCCGGCTCGATCTTCGGAGTGACGCCGAGCAGATGTTGGGCTTCAGTCGCCTTGGAGCGTTGCGATTGGTCCTCCTTGAGAGCCGCCCTCATATTTGGCGGCAGCAGATCCAGTGGGTGTTGCTCCAAGCCATTCAATGTCAAGACATCCGGTGCCAGATGGCCCAAAGGGTCCTGCCGCAATTTATCCATTGTCGAATCAAGATTCGACGCTGGCAGATCCCCTTGCGCGAAAGAGCCGGGCTTGTCTGCCAGCACACAAGTGGACAGCATCGCTTCGAAGCACGATGCACTTTGCTGATGCTGGGTCGCAAAATGGGAAACTTTCAGGCCCGGCCAACCCCTTGCGGACTGTAGCGAATTTGAGCGGTAGAAAGTTGAAAGATTACTGGCCGACATTATGCATCCTCAGACGTGACGTTGAAATCCCCACAAGAGACCCCGACAGAAGATCCCTTGCGTTTCACAAAATTCGACAATTCCAAGCGTCGGCAGGTCACGAATGCGCCTGCCCTGCCTTCAATTGCTGTGTTCCGGGCCGGCTCCAAGGTTCGGTCCAACACAATGGCCGGAGTCACCGCGAGAGCTGCCGGGACTCATCATGAGCGGATTAGCTTTCGAGAAACTGACGAGTTTGCGAAGAGTTCACAAAGGGGTAGCCGCAGTCATGTTCTTCAGAGCTGCGGGAAATCCTCAATGTTCATTTCTTGCCCAGCTCAGGCTTCCCGCCAACGCTATCCTGTTGTGGGATGTCAGAAGAATAAGAAGCATCCGGTCGTCCGTCGCGAACGACCGTAGTGGAGGAGCCGCGAAACAAGATCAGCACTGATTCCTTTGGCGTTGCCGCTATGTGAGTCTGCGCCTGCGCCTGCGCCACCAAGCCGTTAAAGGTCTGCTCCACGAGTGCGACGAAGCGCGGTGGACCGGAAACGAAGACGAGGCCATTGCCTGGCACGGGTTTGACCACATAGCGCTCGTCGGAGATATCAAGCTTGTCGAGAGCCCCCTTGAACGCATCGAAGCGAATCGACGTCATCAAAAGCATTCGAGTTTGCGATTCTTGTGCAGCAGACACATAGAGCACAAGGCCGTCATAGTACCATTGTAGACCGTAAAGGTTCGTCAAGCGGTCGAGGAACGCGCGCGGTGGCAAATCAGGCATACGTCCGCGAATTCGCCCCTTCACCGCAGGACTGATGTTGACCCTGATATTCAGGTTGTTGCCGAATTCCTGCAACGCTGCAGCGAGCTCCTGATCCAGAACCGTGTATCTATAGGGTGTCGCCGGAAGGGACAGCGGGACTGCATGCGCCGGGTGAATCCCGGTGGACAGAAAAAACCCGGCACAAAGAAGTCTCAAAACATGCAGGGTGACGGGTTGGATAAGCGTTCTCGGCATGTCGCACTGATAAACCAAACGCTGAAATCATCACAAGTGACTAAATTGCCGAAGAGATTTTAGATTGTCGAAATGACGCCGCCGTTAGTCAGCTTGTTGTCAGCTTGCCCCCCTAGGAGTGTTGCGCCGACACCGGGTGATGAATGGGCGGGGCTCGCCCGGTCAGAGAGAGCAACCGAGTCCTTACATGATGATGCCTGTCACGTCGATCTCTGCCACTCTAACGGCTGGCCTCCCCAGGGTCGGATCACCGTCGATTGTCGAGCAGGCCCAGTTTGAGCGCGCCTTAGGGCATGCAGCCGACTCGCTGAAAAACGATGCCGCCGCGGGGCCAGCGAGTGCGGCGCCAGTTGCTGCGGCGATGGATGTTCAGCGCGCGGCTGCGCCGACGAGCGGCATGGGCGATCGCGTGTTGCAGACGATTTCCTCCCTATATCCACACAACACTGTTTCCTTCCCCGCGCTCGACCATGACATAGCCCTTTCGAAGGGCGCTCTACCGGGACCGGCGCAGAAGCTTCCCGTTCCAGGTGAGGCGGGAACCGGAATCTCGGGCATTCCCCAACAAGGGCAAGACTTCGAAACGATGATGGCTGGTCTTCGGGATGTTTACAACGGCGTCACCCAGGTGGCGCTTATCTCCAAAGGCGTCAGCGGCGTCACATCATCCGTGAATAAACTTTTGAAGGAAGGCTGAACCGCGCGCATGATTGGCTTGGCCGAGGGCGAAATCATGCGTGGCCTGTCAGGGTGGCGGTCGGTTAGACTTGTCATGCTGCCAGTTCTCGTCGCCCTCACTGCTTGCAAAGCCGACCTCTACACGCAATTGCAAGAGCGTGAGGCAAATGAAATGCTCGCACTTCTTGAAGACAACGGGGTCGCCGCGATCCGGGTGGTCGCCAAGGATGGAACCAGCACGATCCAGGTTGACGAAAAGCTGCTCGCCTTCTCAATCAACCTTCTGAACGCCAAGGGGCTGCCGCGCCAATCCTTCAAGAACCTCGGTGAGATATTCCAAGGATCAGGCCTGATTGCCTCGCCGACCGAAGAGCGTGCCCGTTACGTGTATGCCCTGAGCGAAGAGTTGTCGCGGACGATCAGCGATATCGATGGCGTTTTTTCTGTACGTGTTCACGTCGTGCTGCCGCATAACGACCTTGTGCGAGCCGGTGCCACGCCATCCTCGGCCTCGGTGTTTATCAGGCACGACGCAAAAACAAATGTCGCGGCTCTGCTGCCAAAGATAAAGATGCTTGTAGCCGACAGCATCGAAGGCCTGTCCTACGATAAGGTGGAAGTGGTTTTGGTGCCGGTAGAACGTTCCGCACACGAGCAACGGCCCGATCCGACTGCTGTTTTGCCACAAGCATCACTACCTCTTCCTGCGCCACTTCTGGCGACCGTAACAGGTTTTGCCGCAGCCGTATTCGCCGTGGCCTGTTATCTCTTGATCGGCGTTGTTACGCGTCGGCGCAAGCAATCAACCGGCGTTTCCAAGGTCGAGGGGCGCCGGGATGCTTCTGCTGTCGAGGCCATTCGCAAAAGAATGCCTGCAATTGGACGTGGGTGACATCTCATTGCCAATGCCTATACAGACCGCCCGACCTGATGGTCCGCACTTTCCGGGCGCGAGCGAGCTTGCGGCTTCGGCCCATCCAACCCGTCTTGCGGCGCGTCTTGATCCAGCGTTATCGGCCGAAACGTTAGTGAAGTTGCAGAAGTGTTCCAGACTGCATCCAAGGCTGGCAGAATTGCTGGGCAACGATGACGTGGATCTGAACCACATCGGCTGCAGGCCGGACCTTCTACGCGGGCATGATCCATATCGAGCGACCCTTCTTGCTGGTAGTATCTGGCATGCCCGTTCGCTGGTCGCGTTTGTCTCTCAGCCTGAGCTTGCCATCCTTGTTAAACGCATCGGCGTGGATGCACACGCATTCGGAATCCGACACCTGCTGCATGCTGTTGACAAAAGACTGATCTCGGACCCAGAAAAACTCGCTCAGCAAATCGAATACGATGGACACGCATGTCTTGGAGCTTGGCTCCAGGACAGTTCAGCGACCGAGCGTAACCGCGTGCTTCTTCGATTGCCCGAGGGGACTGCCGCGGAGACTCCAGCACATGAGCATTGGACCGCCGCCGGCCAATTGCTTTCACTTGTAGTAGCTCATTTTGAGACAGAGACCCCGGTGAAATGACAGTCGAACTTTCCGAGGGGCCAATAGCGCCGCAGATGCGTCCAGTCGGACCACTGATACCCGCGAGCGAGCTCGAAACCTGGCACAGCGCCGCGCAAGCCCTTGCCGCGGCAGAACGGCATCGGCAGCGCGTTCGAAACTGGGCACGCGCGGTTTACCAGCGGGCGTGGGCGCGCGGCCACATGGAGGGCTCGAATGCAGGCACCGAGGAGATGGCAGGGTTGATTGCGGAGACAATCTCCGAAATCGCGCGACGAAAGGCGGCTCTGGAGCAGGAATTGCCGCAGCTCGTGATGGAAATATTGAGCGATCTTATCGGCGCTTTCGATCCGGGCGAGCTATTGGTGAGGGCTGTTCGTCACGCCATAGAGTGTCAATACAGCGGCGCCGACGTTTGCCTTCATGTTTCTCCCATGCAAGTCGACATGCTTGCACGAGAGTTTGCTCGATGCGACGGCCAGGATGGTCGACCAAGGGTGCGGATCGAGCCCGACCCGACATTGTCGCCGCAACGCTGCGTGCTGTGGAGCGAGTACGGCAATGTTGACCTTGGACTTGACGCCCAGATGCGCGCGCTGCGCCTTGGTTTCGGGACGCTCTGTGAGAAAGGCGAGCTATGAGAAAGCCCGTCCCAGAACATAACGCTGACGCCCACACTCGAGCTCTCGTTCCAGCAATCTCGTCTTTGAGGGCTGCGGCCAAGCGAATTGACACGCGTGCGGTGCGCGGTCGGATCACGCGGGCTATCGGCACACTGGTTCATGCCGTCTTGCCAGACACTCGTATTGGGGAACTTTGCCTCCTAGAGGACCCGCGAACCGGGCTGTCGCTCGAGGCCGAGGTGATCGGCCTGTCGGGTGATGGTGTATTGCTGACACCGATCGGGGACTTGGTGGGCCTATCCAGCCGCGCAGAGGTCGTGGCCACTGGCCGAATGCGTGAGGTGCCCGTCGGCGGCGATTTGCTCGGTCGCGTGATCGACAGTCGTTGCCGCCCATTGGACGGCAAAGGCGAAATCAAGACCGTCGAAACTCGGCCCCTGCATGGCAGAGCCCCCAATCCGATGACGAGGCGCATGATTGAGCGGCCATTCCCGCTTGGGGTCCGTGTCCTCGATGGTCTGCTGACGTGCGGCGAGGGCCAGCGGATCGGGATTTATGGCGAGCCAGGTGGTGGCAAGTCGACGCTGTTGTCACAGATCGTAAAGGGTGCCGCCGCTGACGTCGTCATAGTGGCGCTCATAGGCGAACGTGGACGGGAAGTTCGTGAATTCATCGAAAGGAATCTTGGTGAAGAGGGCCTTCTCCGTACGGTCGTCGTGGTTGAAACATCCGACCGCTCGGCGGTAGAGCGTGCGCAATGCGCTCCAATGGCGACTGCGCTCGCGGAATATTTCCGCGATCAAGGCCTACGCGTTGCTCTCATGCTGGATTCGCTGACGCGCTTCTGCCGCGCTATGCGCGAAATAGGCCTTGCTGCGGGTGAGCCGCCGACGCGACGGGGCTTTCCTCCTTCCGTTTTTGGCATGCTGCCAGGCCTGCTCGAGCGCGCCGGCATGGGTGAGCGGGGCTCAATCACGGCCTTCTATACGGTGCTTGTAGAGGGTGATGGCACGGGTGATCCAATCGCCGAGGAATCGCGTGGTATTCTCGATGGCCATGTCATCCTCTCACGCGCTATTGCGGCGCGATCGCATTTCCCCGCTATTGATGTGCTGCAGAGTCGCAGCCGCGTCATGGATGCAGTCGTTTCGGGGACACATCGCAAGGCAGCATCCATTTTCCGCGAGCTCCTGTCGCGCTATGCCGAGACCGAGTTCTTGATCAATGTTGGCGAATACAAGCCAGGTGGAGATCCCCTGACTGACCGGGCTGTCGCGTCAATCGACGAACTGAGGGAGTTTCTGCGCCAGAGCGAAGATGACGCGTCAGATTTCGAGGAGACGGTCGCATGGATGTCGCGTCTGACCGCGTAAACTGGATTCAGTCTTCGAGTATACGGCTTCTGAAGGAAATGCAAGAGCGTCGTGCCCTTGGCGAGCTGTCCAAGAAGGAAGCCCAGCGCGATGTGGCCGCCTCAGCCGTACAAAATGCCTCTAGGGAGCTTGCAATGATACAGCAACATTGTTCAAGAAAAGAAGCAGCGCTCTATCAGCATCTGATGTCACTCGACAACTTGTCTAGCGCAGCGCTCGACCGTCACCGCCTTCACACTGAACAACTTGCCGCTGAGATCAATTCCAGACGGCAGATGCTTGATGATACCCAAATCGCTCAAGAGGAGGCTGAGATGGCGGCGTCCAGGACGAGGGAGCTATGGGTCATATGTTCGGCGGCAAGGGACAAATGGCAACAAATCGAGGACGACGTGCGGCGCGCCGTCGAGACTCATTCGGAGGCCGCAGCCGAGATCGAGGCCGACGATGAGATACTGCTGAAATATGCGAGGGGGTCGCTTGCCTAAATGCCGCGCAACCGGATCCGACGGTCGCAAGAGGTCGTCCGAATGACACGACCGTGCAGTCTTTGATAGGCGCTGCGGTCACACCCGCCATGTTCGAACCAGTTCTGAAACTGTCCCACACGGTTGTCTCGTGGCTCAATGATACAGCAGCGCCGCGCACGCCGTTTCAAAGCCGGATCAACGAGGTGCCGCTATCGGTGCGAACGGCAGGGCTTGTCTGGCAGCAGGAACCTGCTGCCATTCCGATGCTTGACTGCGTCTGGAGAGTGGGAGCCGAAACGGTCATCTTGTCACTGTCGCGCCCGCTCGTAGAGGAGTTCATCACGACAGTGCAGAACGGCTTGGCCTTCCCTTCCGAGCCAACTGCTTCGCTAATTCTCGAACTCGCTCTGGAGCCGCTTGTCACTCGACTGGAGGAGACGACGCGTCTGAACGTGCAACTCGTGCGGGTATGCGAAGCCACGATGCTGGCTCCTCATCTTGAACTCGACATCATTTTCGGCGCGGTCAAGGGCAAGGGCCGTCTATTCCTGTTCACGCCACTTGACGGCTTAGTACCGCCTGCGTTTCGCGCGCTAGGCGAACTGCTTGCCCAGTTGCCGCGGCAGCTGGGCGGGCTGCCTCCAGAGCTCCCGCTCATTGTTGCAGGAGAGGTCGGCACGCTTCGCCTTCCTGCGGCGCTTCTTCGAAGCGCATGTGTCGGTGATGCATTGTTGCCCGATATTGCGCCGTTCGGCCGCGGCCAGATCACCCTAGCTGTCGGCCAGTTGTGCGCCGAGGCGGATCTTGACGGCGATGAATTAATCTTGCGGGGGCCTTTCCGCCCGCGACCGTGTCCTTTGGAGAGTGCGCATATGACACAACCCGGATCGCAACTGGAGCTTACTAAGGATCTCGACGATGTCGAGATCGTGCTTGTCTTTGAATGCGGCCGCTGGCCTATTTCTCTTGGGGAATTAAGAAGTGCCGGCGAAGGGCATATTTTTGAACTTGGATGGCCGATCGACGGCCCGGTCGACATAGTGGCCAATGGTCAGCGTATCGGGCGTGGCGACATTGTCCGCATCGGAGAAGAGCTGGGCATCAGGCTCCGTGGCGGGTTTGCATGCAATGAGTGAAGCTCAGCCGACAATCCTGGCGCTTCTTGCGGTTACCGCCGGACTCGGTCTGCTGGTTTTAGCAGTTGCCACGACAACGGCCTTTGTAAAGGTATCAATTGTTCTTTTCCTCGTCCGCAATGCGCTCGGGACCCAGACCATACCACCCAATGTGGTGCTGTACGCCGCGGCGATGATCCTCACTATGTTCGTTAGTGCGCCCGTTGCTGAGCAGACCTATGACCGCATGTCGGATCCCAAGCTCCACTATCAGACATTCGACGACTGGGTAAGCGCCGCTAAAGCCGGAAGTGAGCCCTTGCGCGAGCATCTCAAGAAATTCACAAATGAAGAGCAGCGGCGATTTTTCCTATCTTCGACAGAAAAGGTCTGGCCAGAGGAAATGCACGCTGCAGCCACGCCTGATGACTTTGCAATACTTGTACCATCTTTCTTGCTATCAGAATTGAAGCGCGGATTTGAGATAGGATTTCTACTTTATCTGCCTTTTATTGTTATAGATCTGATAGTGACAACTATCTTGATGGCAATGGGTATGTCGATGGTCTCACCAACTGTTATATCTGTCCCGTTCAAGATCTTCTTGTTTGTTGCCATTGATGGTTGGTCAAAATTGATGCATGGGCTTGTGCTGAGTTATACGTTACCGGGAGGCTGATCATCACTGAATCCAGCATCATTACTCTTATGAGCCAATCACTGGTGGTTTTCATGATCTGGATTCTACCGCCGCTCATTGCATCAGTGGTTGTCGGCCTCGTCATCGGCATCCTCCAGGCGGCGACGCAGATCCAGGATGAAAGCTTGCCGCTCACCGTGAAGCTTCTGGTCGTTGTCGCGGTGATTGGGCTGTTTGCTCCTGTGCTAAGCGCCCCGCTCATAGAGCTAGCCGATCAGATCTTCACCGAGTTTCCCGCAATGACACTTAGCTACTAGTCCGCCCCATGGACGCGCCATCGGCCGATATTCAAATTCTGATCCAGACGGCTTTCGAACTCGTCGTTGCGGCAGGTCTTGGGGCAGCCCGCGCGATGGGCATCATGCTGATCTTTCCCGTATTCACACGCTCGCAGATCAGTGGGCTGATCCGGGGCTGTTTGGCTGTTGGCTTCGCACTACCATGCCTGGCACACGTCAGCGGCGGATTGCCGGCGCTGGATCCTGATACGCGCCTGATCCAGCTAACCCTGCTCGGATTCAAGGAAGTTTTTGTCGGTGTACTCCTTGGCACTTTTCTTGGCATTCCGCTTTGGGGCCTTCAGGCTGCCGGGGAGCTTATCGACAACCAACGCGGCATCAGCAGCCCGACCGCTTCGGCCGATCCCGCGACGAACAGTCAGGCTTCCGCGATGGGCGTTTTTCTGGGGATCACTGCGATTGCCATATTCGTCGGATCAGGAGGCCTGGAAACTTTGATCAGTGTCCTGTACCGCAGCTACTTGATCTGGCCGGTGTATCAGTTTCACCCGACACTGAGCGGGCCAGGAGCAATGGAGTTGTTGGGGCTTCTCGACAGCATAATGCGCACGGCATTATTGGTTTCGGGGCCTGTCGTGTTCTTCCTGATACTGATTGATATATCGATGATGCTGCTGCGTCGCTTTGCCCCGCAATTTAAGGCGAGCCAACTGTCTCCGGCAATCAAGAACATTGTCTTTCCAGTTCTCATGGTCACCTACGCTGCCTATCTGGTGGAGAGCATGAAACTGGAGGTCACACGTGCCAACGGCGTGCTGGAGTGGTTCGACAAATTGCTGCCATGAGCGACACAAGTGAAGAGAAGACACACGCCGCCAGCCCGAAGAAGTTAAGTGAAGCGCGCAAAAAAGGACAGCTGCCACGTAGCTCCGATTTCGTCCGCGCGGTCGGGACTTGCGCTGGGCTCGGCTACCTTTGGCTAAGAGGCAGCGTGATCGAGGACAAATGCCGGGAAGCGCTCCTATTAGCCACCAAGTTGCAGAGCCTACCTTTCGATACCGCGGTGCCGCAGGCATTGGTTGTGCTCGTCCAACTCACAGTCGCGGCTGTTGGCCCGCTGCTTGGAACCCTTGTCGCCGCGGTGATTTTGGCCAGCCTGCTAGCCAATGGTGGATTTGTCTTCTCTCTGGAGCCGATGAAGCTCAGCTTTAAGAAAATTGACCCCTTTGAAGGGCTGAAGCGCTTGGGGTCTGCTCGTTCCATGGTCGAAGTCTGCAAGACCATGTTCAAGGTATTGGTTCTCAGCGCAACCTTTTCCATTGTCCTTCTCGGGATGTGGAAGACAATGGTCCCTCTGCCGATCTGCGGCATGGGCTGTGTTGGCCTCATCTTTATGGAGACAAAATTGCTGATGGGAATTGGCGCCGGCGCACTGCTGGTCGGCGGACTGATCGATCTTCTGCTCCAGCGCGCGTTGTATCTGCGCGAAATGCGCATGACCAATACCGAAGTGACGCGCGAGTCGAAGGATCAGCAAGGAGCGCCAGAGTTGAAAGGTGAACAGCGTCGCATCCGCGAGGAGGCGGCCGACGAGCCTGCGCTTGGCGTGCATCGCGCCACGCTGGTCTTAACAGGAAGGGCGGTCCTGATCGGTCTGCGTTACGTTCGCGGTGAAACCGGGGTGCCGTTCTTAGTTTGCCGTGCCGAAGGTGAGCGCGTTTCACATGTGTTGAGCGAGGCGCGGGCACTACGCCTGACGATCGTCCATGACCATGTCTTAGCGCGTCAGCTGATAGGCACTACAAAACTCGGCCACGCGGTTCCTATGCAATATTTCCAGCCTGTCGCGAAAGCATTCTTTGCCGCAGGCTTGGCCTAGTCATGGAAGTCCACGACTGCCCAGTTCAAAACTGACCTGGCTCCATGCTAGTGGCAAATGTCGGCTGGCCATCCGTGCCCCAGTGTCTCTGTCAGGCCAACCGCGCAACCGCGGGCCTGGGGCAATCACTCCCCTCGGATCTGCCACCCAGCAACTACGGCAAGTCCTCCGGGCATGACCTTGCAGCCTCTGCTGGCCGGTGCGTGGCGCAGTCCGAGGTTTTGAGGCCGGCAGTGCGGATTTGATTGGTGCAGCCGTTGGAATGCCCTCGTCAGCTAGTCGTCAACTAAGCGCCCTATGTTGAACAGCCGTGCTAACTTGAGCTCGGTTGCGAAACATAGGAGTACGAATCGTCATGTATGGTCGAATTGGTGGCTCATCCGATAGTTACCGCGCGCATAATGCCGGCGAGCAATCGGATGCAGGAAGCGAAGGGTTCGCGGACACATTTGCCCGAATGCACTTATCCGGATCGGAAGGTAGCGGCGCCTCATCATCGGCGGCTCCCCAAGCATACTCCCTCAATTCCCGACCTCCTGTGGTGGAGATCAACAGGACTTCCTTCAGGAGACAGGTGAGGCAATTTCATGGTGATGAAATCACGCACATCGCCGACAATCCTCAAGAGTATTCGGAGTTCGTATCGTCACGAGCCAGGCGCACCGCGGACGTTGCTCAGCAATATGGCATCCGTCGAGATACGGAGCACGCGCGATATTTCAGTTACCAATTGGGAGACCGGAGTGCCGGACTGCTGAGAATGGAAGGCGGATTCAGCATGAACGAGTTCGAATCGGAAAGTTGGCGGGAACAATTTCCTGGTCGAACTGAGGTCACTTCCATAGTGGATCTTCAAGTCGCCCATCCGCTCGTCGAAAATGCGGGCGATATTCTGCTGGAGCATCAACTTCGGATAGACGGCGACCGACCGTTGCTGAATTGGCGTGCGGCTAATCCGGAAGCACAAGCGCGCGCGCAGACGATGGGGTTTGTTGAAGTGGATCATGGCGACCTGGTGCTTGACCCTACGCAGCATCCCGACAAATGGACGAAGAACAGTGCCGGTGAGTGGCAGCGTGCAGGCAAACCTCCACTCTATCTCCACAAAACCGAGGATAGCGACAGCAGCGATAGCGGGTCCGACGACGATTTCATGTGATTTGTCGACCCGCCGCCGAGCCTTGCAACTGGTGACGGTTGCAAGGCTGTTGGCAGTGAATGCTAATTGTCCGGCGACAGCCCCGCCTTAGCGCCAGCGCCGCCGAGCAATCCAGCCCATCTCCCAGACAATAAACTGCGGATGCGCATCGTGGGTGCTTGCGAGCGGATTGTATTCGGGCCGGAACTCCGCCTCTTGGAACCGAGCTCTCCCGAATCCAATTTTCTCCACCACACCGTTGGGTCGTTGCGATGCGCCGATCCCGATCGGATCGGCTATGCCTGCTCCGCGCTCGCAGGAAGACCTTCCGCCTCGATCTTGGCGGCGCGATCTCGGCGATAAGTTGGATGGGAGGCAAGATACGCCGCCACGTCAACAGCCGGTAACGCGACATCGCAAATCGGCCCTGACGGTAGCCGATCGACTCCAATCGCCGGACCGCAACTCGCGCAGCGGCATTCGCGGTTTGGCCAGGAGAAATGCTCGCTGACTCACAGCGTGGCCGGCCGCATTCTGAGTGCCCTGTCATGCAGCCTGCGCCGACGGGAGCTCGGCACGCGAATGGCGTGGTTGGCGGCCAAGCCCTGAGGTCAACAAGGACTTACAGAAAGCGGGGGTGAGTTTGCCGCGATGAATTATGACCTTCTCGCGACCGGACCTAGCATCGGCTTCCTCTCGCTCTCGATTGTAGCCGCGCTGTTCGTTGGATTTAACGTGGCAAGCGGTGAATTCGGAATCAGCCAGCCCTTCCAAGTTTCTGGCCATGACGGGGCGACTCGTGTGGATGTGCACCCACATCGGGCTCGGCATCGCACCATTGACCAGCATCTTGGGCTGCAGCTTCATCTCAAACAGCTTTCCTGGCTCGCCACGCAGCGCGACCGGTGCCTCCGGCGGCATCAATTCGTCGGCATTGCACAAATGTTCCAGGTATTTTTGCGCCGGAAATGCGTAGGTCTTCATGCAATCAGTCGTAATGCCGGCTTTTCCTTCATTCAATGCGTTGGCCTGTCCCAGCACCATGTTCAGCAACCCTTTGAGCTGGTCTGTGCGTTCGTGCACTTTGGGTAGCTGGGTGGAGGTGAGTAGCAGGCGTACATTACGCCCCTGCAACCCGGCGAGACAGGTTTGCATCTCAATGGCCTGGGCTCGCAGGTACTGGGCCACATCGTCCACGACCTTACCGGCCTCCTCAGGCTTCATCTGGCGCACTTGGGAGACGACGCTTTGCTGACCGGCCAGATCGAACTGCAAAAGTTCGTCCAATCGTTTGAGCCGCTCCGTCAATACCTCCATTGACAACGCGGCGCCCCCGATTGTCGAGCCTGCCCCCGACGAACTCGCAGCCACCTCTTGCGCTCTCACCTGTGTACTCGCAACTTGATCCGAGCGCGCGAGAACCTTGGCTGCTGGCACTGTGCCGGCGTTCGCAGCGACTGGTGTTGATGGCTGCCCGGCGGCAGAAGTCCCGGCGCGAGCTGCCGACTTATGCTTTGACTTCCCTTTCCTTCGCGCTGTAGTGCCTTCTGACACTGCAGCCGTACCAGCAGTGTCAGCCGGTATCGCAGCGCCTGCCCTGGCCGGCATCGCAGCGCCCGCCTGGGCCTGTGGCGCCATGATGGCTGACGGCGGAGACTGCAGGTTCAACAAGTGCATGGCATCGTGCGCAGTGATCCATGCATCGTCCACGATCCGTTCGAACAGTTTCAATGGGAGGCCGGCATCTGGGTAGGTATGGCTTAGCTTGGTATGCACCTCGTGCAACGCCAATCCAAAATCCGAAAGCCGCTCCATGATTTTTTCTACAACCGCGCAATCATGAGCGTTGAGTGTTTTGCCATCATCCATTATGCCCTTCGCCAAAGAGAGGGCGCGAAGAGCTTCTTGAGCGGCGCTTGCCATCAGCTGCACCACTCCATTTCGACCGACGAGGAGTTCCTTCAAATCTGGCTCGAACCTGCTCGCCCGCAGTTCAATCTTGGCCCGCGCAAGACCGATCCGCTCACGGACCAGCCAGATCCTGACACTCAGTACCGAGCCGGCACGCAGCCGCAGTGCGCACCGCTCGGCTTCCCGCATCACGGGCGTTCCACTGGATAGGCTAGCGGTGGCAGCGCAGGCGGATCGCTGCCGTTCGGAGCGCCATGCCTTTTTTTCCCACCACTTAATTGCCGCCGTATGGTGGTTCTCCACATTTAAAATCAACAGCTCCTGCCGGTCCGCCTGGGAGTAGGAGTAGAGTTTATCGACCATACCTGCCGCTTTCTTGGTCTTTTTGTCCAATTTCGTGATCGTCGACAGGCCAAGTTTGTCTACTTCATTCGCGGCGTCGCACACGATCTGGCAACATCTACGCACCTTGTCGTCTGGCATAATTGTCTGCGCCTCAGCCGCAGGCAGGCTAGCGCGGTACTCCAGAATTGCTGAGGCTGCATCGACGACCCCACTGATCAGCTCCACCGCCTCCTCGGGGACGTCGGTTTTCCTGGCCGCAGCCTCGCAATCAGTCAGTTGTTGAACAAGACTGTTCATTCTGAGCTGTGTCGGACTGATATCTTCATTTGACGATGAGCTGGTGCCTTCCACCTGCGCGGTTGATAGTTGGCTACCGACCGGCGCCATGGCTTCGCCCTCAGACATGGAGGGAGAACCGCGCCGCCTTGCGGCTGCGCCACGTGGCGCTACGGTTCCGCGTGGTGGCGCAGCGGCTCCACGTGGCGGTGTGTTCAGGATTTGATCTTCGCCAATCGAGGCGCCTGGCAGACTTTCGCGGGCATCGCCTGGACCGCGCGCAACTGGAAGGGAGGAGGGCCTCCTATCGGCGTCCCCAGAGCGCATCTGCTCCACAACGGAATCGAATGACTGTCCACCTTCTCCCGCAGCAAGACTTGATTGCGAAAGGGAACTGCTCGCCCGCCCCGCGCGGCTGGCTCCAGTTTCAGCCTGCGATTTCCGTGGTCGGCCAATGCCCTTCATATTGCGTCTCCGTAGTAGGCGAGAATGTGCTGCTATTGTGCTGGCGGCTGACGAGACCAGCGGCATCTTTCGGTTAACGTCACGGTCAGCCAGACCCGCGACGGCGTAATGTTCCCGCCAAAGTGCTTCTCAGTAGCAGGCCAAGATTGGCCCGAGCTCACAGGACTTTCGCAACGTTGCCATCGATGTCCTGAGATTATCAGCGCTTCAGTCCGCCGATTTCCAGGAACAGCGAATGAAATCAGACCAACTCGGCTAGCTCCCCTTCCTAGACACGTGCCTGACGATTTTATTGATGCGTCACTCCTCTCGTTCGCCACCGACAAAGTCACACATTTGCTTCAGAGAAGCGTGTGCGTTGCGTATCACGCGGACCATTTCGATCTATAGTTACAAAAAGTGTCGAGACGGGACCTTTGGATCCGAAGGTCAGGCACGGCCGGCCTAGATAGACCGCTTGGCTGACGATTAGCTGACGATGGGAGTTCTCACGAACAGGGCAAGAAAATCCGACCGCTTCAAGCTTTCGATATGGTGAGAAGAGGATCCGCACCGGCCTCCCAAAGCCGGCAGACCATCCCATGTTCGTACGGTCGCCGACCTTCTCGAAGCCAATGAGCTCACCGCGCCGGGCCGTGATGTGCAGGCGAGAGAATGGTGATGCAAAGACCGAGTTCCTGCTCGTTGCGTGCGCCCGTGGAGCCAGCAAGAATACGGTCATTGCGGTCATGCAGCACGTGGACCGTGTCTCCTGTTCGACACCACAGCATCGAGGATGCAAACGAGCTGCTGCGGCTGCCATTCGGTCGCGGCATGCGTGGACGGCGGGATTGGCCGAACAGCCGAGATCGTGGTCGACTGTTCGATGCGAGAGCAACATCCTGCAGAGCATACGTTTTTGCGCTGGCCGGTTTTTGTCAAAAGCCGTCAGGTTCTCGAAAGCTCCCGCCCTTAGCTTGATCGAGGCTAACCTTTAACACGTCGCCGCCAATGGCAAATGCCGGAGTACCTGATGATAGCAGCAATTGGGAGTGGAGTTGGCAACCTCGGGACTTCCTTGATCCGAAAGGGCCATGGGGATTCGAAATCCGAGCATTCTGGTGATGGCAAGCCGGCTGATGGCAATGATGGCAAGCCAGCTGGTGGGAATGATGGCAAGGCAGCTGGCGGGAACGATCGGGCGGATAACCGGACCGTTTCAAATGATCAACTTCAAGACAACTCACAGTCTGCAGCACAAAGTGAAGCCTTCCAAAGTATCCTGCGATCGTTCGCGTTCCAATTCGCGAACGATGCGATGGCTGAGGCCGATGAAGCTTTGGATGACACAGAAGATGCCTGACGCGGGAAATCCGGCGTGAGGTCATACAGGCCGTTATTGACGGCACAACTCCAACAGAAAAAGGAATGATCATGGCTGCAGTTGATAATAATAAAAAATCAGGCAATACCAATACCAGTAGCGCCGGCAATACCGATAAAACTAACAGTGGCACTCCCGGCAATACAAGCGGAGCTGATGCTACTGCTTTTCAGGCGCAAGTGCAGGAACTAACCAATGTTAGCTTGGAGGCGACGAAAAGGAGTGTCCAGTTGCGCACTCTAACGACCAATCTCCAGACCATCAAGAAGGCCGCCGACGAACGCGTTTCGTAATGTCGGAAGCGGGTTTTAGACTGCCCCCTAGCGCGTCTCCTTATTGACGCGACGTAGTCCCGAAATGAGCCGCATGGCAATTGCCATGCGGCTTCTATCCTGTTTGAGAGATGCTCTGTGGATGACGCCGTTTCCCTCCGTTTCGAAGTGCGTTCGGGGCACTATTGCGGTCTGACCGGCAAGACGGATCTTCAAAAGTGTTTAATCGGCAGCGGCTTCGATGCCGATTTGGTCTTTGTCGAGCAGGGACTGGCACCGCATCACCTTCGTGTAACTCTTCTTGGCAAGTCGATCGAACTGGAGGCGCTTGCACCCGGACTCAGTATCGAGGGCAACCGGAATATCGCCGCAGGCCAGTCCGTTGTTGTGCCCCTTCCTGTCGTCCTGCTCGTAGGCGAGATGTCCATTGCTTTGTCCGTGCAGGATGCAGAGCCGCCTGGTTCGACCGGCATACCGCGCCTACCGATCGGTGTGCTCGCCATGGTCATAATCAGCTCACTCGGGATCGGCGCGCTTTCAGGCACGATCTCCTATCTTGGCAATGCAAGTGGATCGAGCCCCAATTCACTTCGGGCTGAAGTCGCGTCCAGAACGATCAGTCACCGCGCTGACAATGAACTTACGGAGGCAGCGGCCCAAGAGCTGCAGGAGGAAGTCGATCGAGCGGGTCTTCTCGACGTCAAGATTGGGTCGGCAAAGGGTGTTGTGACCGCCGAAGGCACCGTCACGTCTGAATCGGTCATCAGTTGGCAGAAGCTTCAGCAATCGTTCGATCGTCGCACCAAGGGTACTCTAACACTGGTGAACGGAGTGCTCATCAAAGAGGAGAAGGCGCCATCCGCAATCGCGGTCGAAGCTGTGTGGCATGGGGTCCAACCATATATTGTCATCGACAGCGAGAAGTATTTTGTCGGCGCCATTTTGGCTGATGGATGGGTGGTCGAACGTATTGAGGACAGCCGTGTGCTGCTGAGCAGGAATGGCCGCATTGCTGCTCTCCAATATTGAAAGCTCGCAGGCCCCATCAAGCAGCACTCTATGGCCAGCCAAACATCCTGTCGCGCTCGGTGCTGACAAGCTGGCTGCGTTGGAAACATTTGCTGCCCAGCCATTTCGCGCCTGCTTGTGGCTCTCATGCAGGGTCACGCGCTGGCCAAGGCTGAGGCGCCTTCGGAGTTCGAAAGCCACGTTTCATGGCGTAACAGCAGAGTAAGTCTCAACCGATTGCAAAGGTGTCTCGATGGCCAACGTCCTGCGTGACTTCATCAAGCGTGCGCCGGCCAGCCCGGATTTAATGGTTGCGTTGATGCTGCTTCTGGCTGTCGCGATGATGGTCATGCCTATCCCGGTCGTGGTGGTCGACGCCCTGATAGGATTCAATATGGGGTTGGCCATACTGCTGATGATGGTTGCCCTGTATGTCAGTACTCCACTTGATTTTTCCTCTTTGCCCGGCGTTATTTTGATTTCCACTGTATTCCGTCTCGCGCTCACGGTCGCAACGACGCGACTGATCCTGGCCGAGGGGGAGGCCGGCAGCATTATTCATACTTTTGGCGATTTCGTCATTTCAGGCAATATCGTGGTGGGTTTCGTCATATTTCTGGTCGTCACCATGGTGCAATTCATGGTCCTCGCGAAGGGTGCCGAACGGGTGGCAGAAGTGGCGGCGCGTTTCACGCTGGATGCTCTGCCGGGCAAGCAAATGGCGGTCGACGCAGAGCTACGCAACGGCCACATCGATGCCAACGAATCCCGCCGGCGGCGCGCCGAATTGGAGAAGGAAAGCCAACTCTATGGCGCGATGGACGGCGCGATGAAATTTGTGAAGGGCGATTCCATCGCCGGGCTGGTGGTTATCTGCATCAACATGCTGGGTGGAATTTCGATCGGCCTGCTCTCCAAGGGCATGTCCTTCGGCGAGGTACTGCATCACTACACTCTGCTGACGATAGGCGATGCATTGATATCGCAGATTCCGGCCCTTCTGCTCTCCATTACTGCGGCGACCATCGTCACCCGTGTGACTGGGACGGCGAGGATCAACCTCGGTACAGAAATGGTCAGTCAGCTCACGGCCAGCACTCGAGCCTTGCGACTGGCGGCCGGCGTCCTGGTTGTAATGGGGTTCGTTCCTGGGTTTCCCCTCCCCGTCTTTCTGATGCTGGCCGCAGTGTTCGCTGCGGTAAGCATTGTCAAGGCTGATGTGCTGGGCGCCGGCACTGCCGATGCGAAAGGTGGAACTGCAGCGGAGCCTAAGCAAGCCGCGCCTGCGAAGGAATTCCCGATCGCATTTTTTCTAGCGCCAGATCTTATGCAGGCGGTCGATCAAGCCGAATTGCAAAAACATATTGGGCGCGTTTCGCTCCTGGTCACAGCCGATCTGGGCATTATCGTTCCTCGCATCCCTGTCTTGGTTGACGAGCAGCTGCCTGAATCGCAATTCCGAATTGATGTCGAGGGCGTGCCAGTCGAACAGGACGCCTTAGATCCAAACCAGATGGCGCTCCGAGCCGATGTAGCGCACGTCGACTCGAGCGGTGTCCCCCTTAGACGTGAGCCGAAAACGGACAGACTCCCGGTTGAACATACCCCTGCAAAGGCCCTTACGGGCGCCGGCACGGAGCATAGGGCTCCCGGCGAACTCCTCGCCTTGCGCGTCCATGCAGCGTTGACCCGCTACGCACCGCGATTGGTGGGCATCCAAGAGACCCGACATTTCCTGGGCCGAATGGAGCAGGAATATTCTGAGCTTGTGAAAGAGGTGCTACGCACGACGCCGATTCCTCGGATTGCCGATGTTCTGCGCCGCCTCCTGGAGGAAGGTATCCCAATCCGCCACACCCGTCTCGTGTTGGAGGCATTGGCCGAATGGAGCGAGCGTGAGCAGAACGTTGCCCTGCTGACGGAATATGTCCGTTCTGGTTTGAAGCGACAGATCTGCCACCGCCATGCCAACACGGAGGGCATCGTGTCCGCCCTGGTCGTCGAGCGCGAGAGCGAGGATGTGATGCGTGGCGCGGTTCGAGATTCGGATGCAGGCCCCTATCTCGCACTGGAGGATCGGCAAAGCGAAGCGATGCTATCACAGATACGTCAGGTCCTTTCGAACGCAGAACCGGGTCAAACCCGCCCTATTCTGTTGACGTCGATGGATGTCCGACGTTTCGTCCGCGGCTTTCTGACGCGAAACGGGGTTGATCTCGCCGTGCTGTCTTATCAAGACCTCGCCTCCGACTTTACAATTCGCCCCGCAGGATCCGTCACACTCCCGCACGGATCGAACAGCGGATTGTTAGAGTAGTCCCACCTTTCCTAACTGAACGCCACGCGCCTCCCCGATAACTGAGAGATAACATGAATAGTAATACAGTTTCTCCATCGCCTATGTTTCTGCGCCGGAACTCACTTCTTTTTGCCGTACTCGCCATTCTGCCTTTGGGCGGTTGCGCCAGCTGGCAAAAGCCGGCTCTTTCCGTGCAGGAGACATCTTCCCCCGAGTTGCTCAGCGCCGATCAAATCGATCCGGCTATGCGCGAACGCATTTTGCGCGAAGTTGGTCAGGATGTTCAAGAGCGGGCTTTGCGGGATGAGGTGAAGCAGCACCCGGACAATGTTGATGCGGCGATACGACTTACAAATGCCTTGGTGGGCCAGAAGCGCCCGCACGAAGCGGTTGAGGTGCTCGACAGCGTCTTGGTTGCAGCCCCAGGAAACGTACGTGCATTGAATGCGAAGGGCGTGATTTTGGACATTGAGGGGCGGCATGACGCGGCACAGGCCCTGTATCGGCGAGCTCTCGAAAACGAGCCAGGCAATCAGATGGTGCAGCATAACTTCAATCTGTCGCTTGCCTTTAACGGCAAGTCCGAACAACCAAGGTTAGCACGATCGCAATAGGTGGGCACAGTGCATGCGCAGCCTGTTCCCCGGCTCGAACACGCGCTCGGCTCCCATCATAGATGGCCCCCTGAAGAGAGCCATATCTATGCAAAACAGTTGCTCCAGATCTGGCCGGCAGAGATCGGCAGGAGAGCCGGATGACATCACGCGGCCACCCGCAAGGCCACCCGCCTCGCTTCGTTGCCAGAGCGCCCTCTCCCTCGCCGGTCACCGTCTCGCAATGCGGCGACCTGGCTTAAGGCGGTCGACCGAGCGCCCGATGCAGTAGCCATGAATACGTAACGCAGCGATGGACCCGCCGGATCGTGTCGCGCTTGTGCTGGCCGTCCCTGCCATTACAGCACGGTGATTGTAGCTGGATCATATTCTAGAGGCATCGATGGTGTGGATGCCTTCGATCCAAACAATCGATTTGTTGAATTCGTCCGCCTGAGGAAATTAGCTGCGGCGATCCGACTTCCGACGCCTGCAGGCGCAAAACCAACAGCGTGAGCGCTGCGGGTCCGGAGGCAGGCTGCAAAGTGCAATCACCAGCGCTGATAAGCGGCAAGTGAAGAATGTATCGCTCGGGCAACTCCTGTGTTGTGCACGGTTGCCCCGCGAGGTGAACTGTAGCAGCTTGGCAGCTCAGCGTTCACGAAAGGAGAAAAGATTTGGGGCCAAGCAAAGACCGGCTTTTTTGATTGTCTTGCTGTATCGCTATGGTGGGGCGGGCGCGACCGCTCCCATAATTCAATACGCTGCCTTTAGCGATGGACGATGACGGGATGCGTCGCCGAGACTTCAATGGTGGAGGAGCAGCGCACCCGTCGATCCATTTGCTTTCAGCGGCAACCGCCACTATGAAGCGACACTTCGCCCAACTGTGTTTCAAGCTGCCCGGAGAAGTTTATGACAGAAGAACCCCACAAGACCGACATCCTCATCGAGCTCACTGCCGATGTTGTATCAGCCTACGTCTCCAACAACCCCGTCCCGGCGGGGGAGCTTCCTGCCCTGATCGCCCAAGTGCACGGGGCTCTAAACGGCACGGCTGGACTCATACCGGCAGAAGAGCCTGTGCCTGTAAAAAAACCTGCTGTCCCGATCAAAAAGTCGATCGAACCGGACTACATCATTAGCCTTGAAGACGGCAAGAAATTCAAATCGCTAAAGCGCCATCTGGCGACGCACTATGGTCTGACCCCAGACGAATATCGCGCCAAATGGGGTCTGCCGTCGGATTATCCCATGGTGGCGCCGAATTACGCCGCTGCGCGCTCCGCCTTGGCCAAGACCATGGGACTCGGCCGCAAACCGAAAGAGCCGGAAGCCCCAGCCACGGCGCCGGCGAAACGGACCCGCAAGAAGGTCGCAGCCTAAATCCGTATCAACAGTCGTTCGGACGCGCAGCAGCCGTTGGCCCAATCTGCGCGGAATCAAAGGGCGGGGATGAGCCCCGCCTTTCCCGTCCAAGAGCCTCATTTCCAGAGTAATTCATGATGGCTCCAGCAATCCCTGCCGCGGCATTAACTTGCATGCTCCGGCCCGGGTTTCGAGCCGTCAATGCGTTCCGGCGATGACGAACCTTGCCAAGGCTTTCCCGGACCGTTAGCCAGCCTTGCTGAGGCTGCCTGCAGAGGACTTTCCCGTGCGGCGATCCTGTTCCACCTCGTAGTTGATCTTCTGGCCCTCATTAAGGGTCGACAGGCCCGCTCGTTCAACAGCGGAAATGTGGACAAAGACATCCTGACCGCCGTTGTCAGGCTGAATAAAACCAAAACCCTTCGTGCTGTTGAACCACTTCACCGTTCCAGTCGCCATATCCATTCCTTTGTAATAAGTCGCAACTTAGGCAGGCCATTCACGCCAGCCTGATTTGTACACGAGACTTTAGGCGCATCAAAATCGGAAAATTGCAAGGCCCACTCGATCGCCTGATCTCCAGCAGCAACTGCAACATATGCGAGGCGCGTGCCAGACGAGGCGTATGCCAGACGTTTCGTCGTGCGCTGTCGCTCGAACGTTGACAGAAACAATGACACACCTTGCAAACTCGGCACATCTTGTGGACGTGCTCGGGTCGCTTCTCGACTGCGATACCCGCTCCTGACCGGGTATCGTCGGCCAAAATGAGAGTTTTTGTCATGTGCCGCCAGACCGAAAGATCAGGCGCGCAGCGACCTGCACATTCAAACCGGAACCCGCGAACCTCGATTAGCTTCTGCCTGCTCCGAAGGGCGGTAGCCTGCTCTGAGGCGGGCCACTGTCGGGTTGAAAACCAACTGTCGGGTTCGGAACCCCAGATTGTCGGCAAGGTACGCGCCGCCCACTGGTTGGCCAAAGGGGCACTGGCTCCTGATCCTGCCGCCATGCTCGCCCGATCTCAACCCGATCAAGACAGGTCTGCTCAAAACTCAAGGCGCGGCTGCGGAAGAAGGCGGCCAAAACTTTCGACGCTCTCTGCGGAACTCTCGGCGATATCTGCCAGCTGTAGGAGCCAAATCAAAAACCATTAATTGCGACAGGTGATTTTATGACATTCATTGCGAAGAGGCCAGAATGAACAGCGGAAGAGAGTAGCAGCTCTCTGGTCGCGGCGAGGTGGATCGTCGACACGATCGGCACCTGGCCCGTGCGGGGATCGCACCGCAGCCAGCACCAGAGCCAGACCTTGACCGCTTGCCTTGCTCAGGCGCCACAACAACGAGTGGCTGGAAGCAGATCCACGTGAACTCAGCGATATCGATCAGACGATGCTTACCCTCATGAAAGCCGATCCCGACGCTGTCCAGCGCCGCGAAATCCTGACCAGCATATGGCGCATCGGATGCCACCGCCTGCACACTCACCATCGACATGCCGGAACTCGGAACCAAAGGCCGCAAGCCTCGCCGGCCTCGGCAAAATGGAGCGGCCGCGCCTTCATCCGGGGCGGCCGGGCCAATGTTCGCCAGGCCCTCTACATGCCCGGCCCTTCGCCCTGCGCTTCAACCCCGACCTCAAGGCAAAATACCAGGCGCTAAAGGCGGCAGGCAAACCCGCAAAGGTCATCATCTTGTTGCGAAAGCTCCTCATCCTAGCAAACGCTCTCCTCAAGGCGCAGCGAAAATGGCCCCTAAAACCCTTGACCGAAACGGATACCTTAGCCTTTCAGGTGAGGCGGGCCGAGATAGACCAACCGCGGGTTTAACTTCGCGAGTTTAAGCTGATTATGCCGATGCAACTCTAGCGCCTGCGCGACCGTTTTAGCTTCCATCAACAAGGCGGCAGGCTGGGAGGAAGTACCCTCCCCTGCCGCGAACAAGCTTTGGACAAAGCCCCACCTTGTCCGTAATGTGATCGGGAGGCCGGGGCGCGGCGGTGCTCAGCGGATGTGACGCGCGAGATCTGCGACCCTACCCATCAGCACTTCCATCGGTCCTCGCTGGAAGATGCGCAGCCAAAGCACCGCAAAAGTGCTGATAACCACAACGAAGCCAAAGAGCGTGGACAGGCTCTCGTCTTTGAAAATGTTTATCTTCATAAGATAGGCTATTCCCGCAATGTGCAGCACATAGGCCGTCAAAGACATCGAGCCGACTGCGATTATTGGCCAGACCAGCTTTCGCAGACGCGGGAGCGCATCCACAGCGAGCATGCAAGCCGCCAAGATGATCATTGCGCAACCGGTGCTGCCCACGATCGAAAGCGTCGTTTCGCTATGAGGTGCGGCTATCCATGACGACTTGACTATAAATGACGACTTGGAAGGCTCAAAAGCGCCGTCAACGTCAGACCACCACAAGGAGGTTTCAGTCAAAGCGCGGGAACTCAGCGCGAGCAAGGATCCCCCATGGCCCAACACGGCCAGCGCGACCCCCGCCAGACCAAGGCGCCAATGCGCTGCTAGCGTATTAAGATTAAGGCGCGCGATGGCCATGCCAGCGATGAGGAAAGGAACCCAGGTCACCGCGGGATAGTAGCCGTTGACCATGAGGTTGAAGACCGGGTCGAGGAGGTTGGGGGCAACCGACAGAAGGGAGGAACGGACTTGCGGGAGAACTAATGCCGTAGCGGCAGCGATCAAGCCCAGCTGATATGCGCTGAGCCGATGGAGCGGCAATACCAACAAGAAGCAAATTCCGTAGTATTCTAGGATGACTTCGACCTGGGTACCGAGGCAGCCCAGGATTGAGCCAAGCGCGAGCAAAACAAGGGCACGAATTGCGACTCTGGCGATGGCCTGTCTACCGGCTATCCCCGACTTCGGCGCCTTGCGACCTGTAATCAGGAGGATTGAAAAACCGGCCAATACGGCAAACAGGGCCGACGGCCGCCCATGGGTTAGTTCCATCAGAAACCCGACTAGTCCTCCTTCGCCGGGGTCGGGACCGAGATGGGCGGCATACATCCCGAAGACAGCCAGGCCCCGAGCGAGGTCGATGCCGACCAGCCGATCTACTACCGACCCATTCCTAGCGTCGGCAACCGGTGCCTTCATTACCATGGTAGATTCCCTTGTTGGGTGTGTGGATCGCGGGAGCCGCGATAGGAGAGCCGGTCGGCTGCTGCCGTCGCCTCGTGAAAGGGTTCAAAACATCGCGCCATCTGGCGCATCGAGCCGGCGACAGAGCTGTTCAGCCATTAGCCTGGGGTAAGAACAACAGATCGGCTCACAAAGCCTGTGTCACGGACCTGAAAAGTGGTGTCGCGGAACCGTCGTTTTTTGCATGATGGCTAAGCCGAGAGATCCACTGCACCGACGAGAGACTCAGCGACGTTAGATATCCGATCAGTACGCCGCGGCTCCGCCGGTGACGATCACCCCGGGTGTCAAGGCCAGGGCGTAAACCTGCCATAATCTGTGGTAGTGCGCCCGCGACCAATCCGTTCGACAAAGCTCGGCGCATGGTCGAGCCAATCATATTCTTCCATGTGGCTGTTGCCTGAAAAACCGAAGACGCCGTTCGCTGGTCCAGCTCCAGACCTCGGCCTGCGTCGGTCATTAGAACCGGCGCGCCTGTTTCCCAAATCAATTTGCTGATGCAGCCGCCGGGGGTCACATTGAGCAAAAGTGCCGAGTTCAGGACGGGTTTCATAGGGGCTCTTCGTTTGGCTTTGTTAACGACCCCTTTCTTGCAAGTTGTAGCTGACAGCAGCCTGAAAGCTCCCCAAATAATTCGCTGCCGCCGGTTCAGCCTATTGTCAGCTTCGACCAATAAGATGGGAGCCTTGCCCTCATACCGGAGCTCGGCAGCATGATGCGAATACTGCTCACTGAAGACGATAAGGACCTTGGAAGTGCTATGCACGATCATTTGGTGGCTGGTGGCCACGCGGTCGACTGGGCCAAGAACCTGTCCGAAGCGCGCGATTATGCAGCTGTGGTCGGCTACGACCTTATTTTGCTCGACGTTCACCTGCCGGACGGCAATGGGATCGACTATCTGCGGGAGCTGATCAAGGAACTTGAATCGGCACCGGTCATCATTCTGACAGCCTGCGATCGGATTTCGCATCGCATCGAGGGCTTCAACGCTGGAGCCGACGACTATTTGGTCAAGCCGTTCGATCTGGGGGAACTCTCAGCGCGTATCCATGCAGTGGCACGTCGCCATGGGCATTTTCCGGAGCCGCAATTTTCGGTTGGGACGCTTTCCATACAGGCAGCCGAGCGACGCCTCTTCCGCGACGGGCAGGAGGTCTACCTGACTTGACGCGGATGGGCGGTGCTCGACTACCGTCTGCCCCAGCCCTGCACGGTCGTTTCAAAAGGGAAGATCGTGGACGCGCTTTTCGGCAGACGGCGCTGATTCATACTCTAAAAGAAAATTCGGCTTCCAGTTGCCTTGGCCATGACTTTCCTTCCCGAGAGATGGGTGACAGTTCATTCCGGATAGATGGGTTACACTTTCGGCCCTTTGCAAGGAGAGCAAGGTGCCTTGGAAGGAGTGTAACGTCATGGAAGAGCGGCTGAAGTTCGTCGCCCGGCTGCTGGACGCGAGAAGATGGCGGTGCTTTGCCGGGAGTTCGATATCTCGCGCAAGACCGGCTACAAGATCCTCACGCGCTACAACGACAGCGGCCTGGAGGGCTGACGGACCGATCGCGGCGGCCCTATCGCCACGCCAATCAGCTTCCGTTTCAAATCGAGAAGCTGATTGTGCGCCTCAAGCAAGACAAGCCGACATGGGGTGCGCCGAAGATACGCGAGCGGCTGGCCCGGCTGTATCCGGATGTGCACCGGCCCGCGATCTCGGCCGTGCATGCCGTGCTCGACCGCCACGGCATGGTCGAGCGCCGCAAGCGCAGGCGCAACAGGGCGACGGGGACACCACTTTCAAACGGCTGTCGCCCTAACGATCTTTGGTGTGCCGACTACAAGGGCGAGTTCGGCAGAGAACACGGCCGGGACAGGGGATCACAAACACTTGACCGTTCCAGACCCTGGCAGTGGCGCATCGATTGACCGTTGGCTCTGTTCGTGGGCACCGAAAATAGGGCCTTCTTGGTCCTCGGCAGAGAATATGGCCCGGACGGGGGATAACAAACACTTGACCGTTCCAGACTCTGGCAGTGGCGCATCGATTGACCGTCGACTCTGTTCGCGAGCGCCGAAAATACGGACGACCCCTATGGTCAAAGTGCACTTCTGACCTGCTAGGCACTGTTCGATAACTGGAGGCACCCGCTACGGTGCCCTCGTATTTAAGACACCTGTCAGTTTCAAGCCTGGACATTGACGCGTGGCGCGGCTGCCATTCGTTGACCGCCACGTCGAATTGCCCGCCAACCAGTGTACAGCCGCCGGTGGTCACATTGAGCAAAAGTGCCGAGATCAGGAGGGGTTTCATAAGGCCTCTTCGTTTGGCTTTGTTAACGACCCCTTTCTTGCAATTGTAGCTGACAGCAGCCTGAAAGCCCCCAGATATTCGCTGGCGCCGGTTCAGCCTACTGTCAGCTTCGATCAATAAGGCAGGAGCCTTGCCCTCATACCGGAGCTCGGCAGCCTGATGCGAATACTGCTCATTGAAGACGACGACGACCTTAGAAGTGCTGTGCACGATCATTTGGTGGCTGGTGGCCACGCGGTCGACTGGGCCGAGGGCCTGTCCGGAGCGCGCGGTCATGCAGCTGTGGCCGGCTACGACGTTATTTTGCTCGACGTTCACCTGCCGGACGGCAATGGCATCGACTATCTGCGGGAGCTGATCAAGGGGCTTGATACAACGCCGGTCATCATTCTGACAGCCCGCGATCGGATTTCGCATCGCATCGAGGGGCTCAACGCTGGCGCCGACGACTATTTGGTCAAGCCGTTCGATCTGGGGGAACTCTCGGCACGCATCCGTGCAGTGGCACGTCGCCAAGGGCATTTTCCGGAGCCGCAATTTTCGGTTGGGACGCTTTCCATACAGGCAGCCGAGCGACGCCTCTTCCGCGACGGGCAGGAGGTCCACCTGTCTGGACGCGAATGGGCGGTGCTCGACTGCCTTCTACGCCGGCCCGGTTCGGTCGTTTCAAAGGGGAGGATCGAGCACGCGCTTTATTCATTCAATTCGGAGTTCGAGAGCAACACAGTGGAGGTTTATGTCAGCCGGCTCCGCAAGAAGATCGGCGGGGATAGAATAGCAACCGTGCGTGGCTCCGGATACAGGCTCGTGGTCACATGACGAACTCGAACAGCATGACGAGAAAGCTGATATCGTGGTTAGGCGGGGCAACGCTCCCGGTTTGGATCGCCGCCCCAACCATTGCTGCGTTCATTTTTTGCAATAATGTAAACGAAAGTTCGGATGACTTGCTCCAGGGGAGCGCAGAGTACAGAGAACCAGAGCTGATCAAGGTCTTGAATGGAAAACACGTTGATCAATACAATAACCACTTGCCAACTTATGAAAAGTACTGGACCTATCGTGAGCAGGTTATTAATAAGTACGGGGTAGTGCTTATTTCTGAACCGGAAGAGGGTCAGCAGCCCTTCCCTGATGCTCCCCTGAGTAACGGCTTTTGGCGAAACGCTGATTACCGCGTCTACACAGAGGAGATCCAAGACGGCGTGTATCTTCAGTTGGCCGAACCGCTTGATGGCCGCCGTACCACAATCGCGAAGGGCGCACTTTTTGTCTTCCTTCCGACACTCGTGCTCCTGCCCTTTAGCTTAGCTGTTTGGTGGATCGTGATCCGGCGCTCGCTGCGGCCAATCGAGGTACTGCGACAGCAGATCGGATCGCGCGACGGCGGCAATCTGTCACCAATGGACTTGGGCGATTTCCCGGCAGAGTTGGCTCCAATCGCGGCATCCGTCAATCGGCTTCTCGATCGTCTGCGGGCGGCTCTCGAGGCCGAACGCGAGTTCGCCGCAAACAGTGCGCATGAACTGCGCACGCCGATCGCAGGTTCAATCGCTCAGATGCAGAGATTAGTGGCCGAGCTTCCCAATGGGTCGGCCAAAATGCGTGCGCGCGGCATCGAGCAAGCGCTGTCGAGCCTTGGCCGCCTTGTCGAAAAAGTGCTTCAGCTCGCTCAAGCCGAATCGGGGGTTGGCATGGCGGATCACGCGATCGATCTTGTCCGATCGGTTCGGCTGGAAATCGATGACCTGAGGAAAAAGCCGCAATATGCCGGACGCCTGCATCTTAACGTCGACGGCTGCCCCACTTTGATGCGCAAAGTGGATGTCGATGCGTTTGGGATCCTCCTTCGTAACCTGATCGAGAATGCGCTGATACATGGACTGCCCACTGTTCCGACAACAGTTTCCGTCCAAACTGATGGAACCATCGCTATTGCAAACGCCGGACCGGTGGTGCCCCTCCCCGACCTCGAAGGGCTTACAAAGCGATTTAGTCGTGGTGCTACTCCTGCTGCGGGCTCAGGCCTTGGTCTACATATCGCTAACATGGTTATCCAGCGGATCGGTGGCAGTCTAGAGCTTGCGTCGCCCGCCCGCGGTCGCAATGATGGTTTCGAGGCGATCATACGAATTCCTCAATGACACCGGTGAATTCGACGACAGTTGGACACAGGGCGGATTGCTGGCAAGGCTGCTGACAGGGCGAACTGTACGGCAGTATGTATACGGCGTAGAAATCGTACTTCACACAACGCATTTCGGCCGCGGCAATCAATGCCGCTATCATCGTCTGAGCAGTTCGATCGAAGCGACACGACATGATCGGCAAAATCGAAGGCTCCGCCTCACCGCTCGCTCGATTTCGCCCGGGGAGAAAAAAGGCCATCCGAGAAAGTGCAAGCCGCCGCGCAAAGGCGACGTGTCCAATTGTCTGGGTGCCCCTGTGCGCCGGCCCGATCGGGTTGGCGCAGGTCCAGTAAGGACCCGGACCAACCATTCCATTTAGACGACCGGCAGGTTTTAATCGGCGTCCGGATCGCCGTCCCAAAATGCCCCAAGTATACGGCTAGAAAGGCTGCCAACGATCGAGCTTTGGTCGGAGGCGTGCTTGTCAGCGTCTTGGGTGCTTGACCGGCCTTTGCAATGGCCATCGCCATCGCAAGTATCGTGCGTGGCCAGTGAGACCGCAATTTCATCAGCCTGGAGCCGACCGTATCGGTGCTTTTTTATGATTTAGGGATTTTTCGTTTTCCTCTTGGATCATCACGGGTTTGGAGAGGATCTGGTGTTAAGTGCCATTCGGAGCGCCGGCGAACGGCCCGAAATTAATGTGGTCGAGTGATGAAGCCTCCCGAATGCGTTAAACGAGACCCTTTATGGCGGCCCTGGCTGACAACAGTCTGAAAGCTGCAAGCGGCATGCGAAAATGGGGCGATCCTGAATGACGACAGATGCTATCAACATGAAAGAGGCTCGCCCTGAAAGCTGAGCACGCTTTATGCTCAGGCTGCTGACAAGGCCAAAGCAGCGTAAGTGCGTAGTGAAATCCAAGGTCCACATGGGTCGTCGCGCGTCCCATGCGCCTGGGAAGGCGCCGGCCCGGCCAAGCTTTCCCAGCTCGTCCGCATGATGCTTCGCTGAGCGTCAATGGACGTTGGCGCGAGACCAAGGCGTCGTGCGTTGCAATCCGGACGGTCCAGGGTATCAGGAGTTTCACGGCCTCGGCCCGCTTGGCTGGCCACAGTTGAAGCTCCAACGTACCGGCTGGCACCGGGAAATTGGGCTCTGCGCTGCCTCAACGCTGATGGCACGGTCAATGCTTGCCTACCGATGGGGCCGCCCATGCCGTGATGCTGTCGGTCGACGTTCGCAAACCAGACCCTCGCGAGACCCAGCGAAGGGGCTCGCCGGTACGACGAGGGACCTTACCTCTTTATGCGCGGCATCATTATCGAGGATGACATGTTGCCTTACACGTCGTCCCTCGCGCTCGGGTCTTTGTGGGGCGGATGAAGTCCTGATCGCGGTGGCACTGCTGCATGTTTGCGTAAGACCCATCCAGTCACGATCGCGCTGTCCTTCGATGTCGCGGTGCTGATAGGCGGGCAGATCGGTGTGCGCGGCGCCCGCCAAAGGATCGTCGTCACGCCGGAGGAGGCGAGCGTCATAGCCGGCGCGCCGGCGAAAGGCGCTTTCTGTCGGATGCCCGACAATGTCGGATATCGCAAGTATCAAGGTTGGATCAAACCTTGCGAATCGGGGCTTTCTTACTTGGCACGGGGCATGCTCAGGTATCCGCAAACACCCAATGGATAACGAGCAGACTTCCCATGGCCTCACCATGCCGAAAGTTTCCCGGACGCATCCAAAGATGAGGCTCGCGTCAGGCCCAGCAACACGCTGACGGCTCATGTGGCTCGGCGTCGCGTGCCGATCCACTTTCTCCCAATAGGCGTTCGGGAGACATAGATCCTTCAAAATGAGGAACAGATCACTTTGCCAGGAACGCAGCCCATAACCCCACTCTCCCTACCAGAACTACCAAGCAAGCCCCGCACTCATGGGCTTCGCAGGACGTCCGTTGCGTCCGAGTTGGTCGGCGCGGGGCCGGCTCCGATCCCCGTCGCATGGGAGGACGGCAAGGCGAGGGATTTCGTGCTCGACAACGGCATGGAGGTGGTCGTCATTCCCAACCACCGGGCGCCGATCGTCACCCACATGGTGTGGTACAAGATCGGCAGCGCCGACGAGCCGCCGGGCAAATCCGGCATCGCCCATTTCTTCGAGCATCTGATGTTCAAGGCGACGACCAACCATGCGGGCGGCGAATTCGACCGCGCAGTGTTCGAGATCGGCGGCTCCAACAACGCCTTCACCTCCTCCGACTACACCGCCTTCTATCAGACAGTGGCGCCGTCGGCGCTCGAGCTGATGATGAGCTTCGAGGCCGACCGAATGCGAAACCTCATCCTGACCGACGATGTCGTCAAGACCGAGCGCGATGTGGTCATCGAGGAGCGCCGCTCAAGCACCGACACCAACCCGCAGGACGTTCTCCATGAGGAGATCGACGCGACGCTGTGGCAGAACCACCCCTATCGCATCCCGATCATCGGCTGGATGCAGGAGATCGAGCAGCTGAACCGCGTCGACGCCACCGTCTTCTATGAAAAGTACTACTGGCCCAACAACTCCGTGCTGATCGTGGCCGGCGATGTCGAACCGGACACGGTGCGGGCGCTGGCCGAAAAGACCTATGGCAAGGTGGCGCGCGGACCTGACCTGCCGCCGCGCATCCGGCCGGTTGAGCCCGAGCAGAACACCAGGCGCACCGTCACGCTCTCAGACGCCCGCGTCAGCGTGCCCAGTTTTTCGACGCAGTGGGTGGTGCCGTCCTACCACACCGCCAAGCCGGGCGAGGCCGAAGCGCTCGACCTGCTGGCCGAAATTCTCGGCGGCGGTAACCGCGGCCGGCTCTACCAGGCGCTCGCTGTCCAGCAAGGTATCGCTTCCAGCGCCCGCGTCTATTTCCAGGGCACTATGCTCGACGACACCAAGTTCGCCATCTATGGCGCACCGCGCGGCGATGCCAAGCTGGCTGATCTCGAAGCGGCGGCCGCTGCCGAAGTTGCCCGCATTGCCGAGGATGGTGTCAGCAACGAGGAACTAGGCAAGGCCAAGGACCACTATTTGCTCAATATGATCTTTGCGGAAGACAACCTGGACTGGCTCGCCAGCATCTACGGCTCGACGCTGGCCACCGGCGGTACCGTGAAGGATGTCGAGGAACGGCCGAATCGCATCCGCAAGGTTACCCCCGAGCAAATCAAAGCAGTTGCCGCCCGCTATCTCGCGTTCGACCGTTCGACCACGGGCTATCTCTTGCCCAAGACGGAGAATCAAGAGATGACGCTCGGCGCTCGGCCCCATGCTGCGATGAACATCCAGGAGGTGAAGTCCGAAAAGGGCATCATCGCCTGGCTGGTGGAGGACCACACAGTGGAAATCGTCAACATCGGCTTTGCCTTCAAGGGCGGCACCAAGCAGGACCCGGTCGGGAAGGAGGGGATGGCCAAACTGATGGCCGGCCTGTTCATCGAAGGCGCTGGCCATTACGACAGCGGTGCCTTCCAGGTGAAGCTCGACCATGCCGGCGCCGAAATGAGTTTGGACGCGCAAAGCGACGACATCTACGGATCGATGTGCATGCTTTCCAAAAAGCAGGACGCGGCGTTCGGCCTGCTTCGGCTCGCGCTGAACGCGCCGCGCTTCGAGCAGGGGCCGATCGATCGCGTCCGCGCCGAGATTGTCTCCCGCATCGTCGGCAGCGAGCGAGACCCTAACGCCATCGCTCAGCGCAAATGGCTGCGCGCGATCTATGGCGCGCATCCTTGTTCAAGGCTGGGAGAAGGCACAAAAGAGAGCCTGCCCGGCATCACGCCGTCCGACCTCCGCGCCTTCCACCAGGCCATTTTCGCTCGCGACGGGCTCCATATTGCCGTGGTGGGTGACATTGACGCGAACACGTTGAGGGAAAGGCTTGACCAGCTGTTTGGTGATTTGCCTGAGCAACAAACCCTCGTCCCCGTCTACGATGTCGCGCCGAAACTCGGTCAACTGGTGGAGGAGAACTACGACCTGCCGCAGACTTCGCTGACGTTGGCCTGGCCTGGCGTGAAGCCTAGCGCGCCGGATTTCTACGCGGCCGTGCTGCTGAACGACATCCTTGGCGGCTCATACTTGACTTCCCGCCTTTACGAGGAGGTACGTCAAAAACGCGGCCTTGCCTATCACGTCAGCTCTGAACTAACCCTTGACTCGCTTCTGGTTACGACAGAGACACGCTCGGACTGCGCTGCCCAAACACTGAGCATCGTGCGAGATGTGGTAAAGCAGATGGCGCAGCAAGGACCGACCGGGGCCGAGCTCAAGGCGTCGAAGAAGCACCTGATCGGCGCCTATGCCATCGACCAACTGGGCTCGACCCGCTCGATTGCAGACCGGCTCCTGGATTTGCAGATTCACAAGGCCGACGTCGACTACAACCAGCGTCGCGCCCGCAGCATCGGTCGGGTGACGCTCAAACAGGTCAAGGCGGCGGCCAAAAAGCTGCTTTCGGCCGAGCCCGCCATTTTGGTGGTCGGCCCGCCGCTGGGCGGCAAGGATGAGTAAAGAAACTCATCTCACCTTCCTTCTTCATCGGGGCTTCTCGTGGGAAGAGCGAATGTGGAGGCCCGTGGGCCAAGCAGATCATGCAGACGCGCGGAGTCGTTTTCGCCGACCTTGCGCGGCATTGGCGGTCCGGCGGCCTCTCGCCGAAATGGCGCTCCTCAGCATGTATGCCGCCTTTTTGCAGAATTCAGTCGCATGCCACCAGCAGGCATGGTGGATGAAGCAAACATCCGACTGCTTAATCCATCAATTGATGAACCGCGGGCACTCAAACTAACGAAACTGCTGTCTTTTCATCGGGCTAGCGTGGTCTACCAGCTGCTTTGCCGAGGCCCTACGACGAACCCACTGGTGCAGAATACACACTGACGGCCTGTCGACCTGGATGTTCGCTGCGTTGAGGAGGAATCCGGTATTGCCCCTGTGCCTGCCGATGATCCGCCGTCTGAAATCCCCGCACCTGTTTGGAGCCATCGACCGCCTGCCGGCACTCGGCAGACCAGTTGGCAATAAGACGTTCGAGGTCGTCAATCCGTCGACCGGCGAAGTTTTGGCAGAGCTTCCCGATATGGGCGTGGAGGAGACACGTGCTGCGGTAGACAAGGCCTATGTTGCGCAGTCGGGATGGGCCGCGTTGACGGCCCGAGAACGTAGCGACGTTCTTTGGCGATGGCATCAGCTGATCATCGACCATGCAGGCGATCTCGCCGCGATTCTGACTGCGGAAATGGGCAAGCCGCTTGCCGAAGCCATTTCAGAGGTATCGCATGCGGCGGCGTATCTGCAATGGTATGCCGAGGAGGCCAATCGCGTCTATGGCGAGACGATCTCGGCACCCTCGACAGACCGCCGAATGCTAGTGATCAAGCAGCCCATCGGCGTTGTTGGCACGATCACGCCATGGAATTTCCCGGCCTCCATGGTGGCGCGCAAAATCTCGCCGGCCTTGGCTGCGGGCTGCACAATCGTGCTCAAGCCCGCTGAACAGACGCCGCTCGTGGCTGGCGCAATGTTCGCCCTCGCCCATCAGGCCGGCTTTCCCGATGGCGTGGTCAACCTGATCTATGCGTCCGAAGGTGATCGCGTGGGCCGTGAACTCTGCACCAATTCCAAGATTCGAAAGATCAGCTTCACCGGTTCGACCGAGGTCGGACGGCTGCTGATGCGTCAGTGCTCTGACCAGATCAAGAAGGTCAGCCTTGAACTCGGCGGCAATGCACCTTTCATCATCTTCGATGATGCCGACATTGACGGTGCTGTTGACGGTGCGGTCCAGGCGAAGTTCCGCAATGCCGGCCAGACCTGCGTTTCCGCGAACCGCATTTACGTCCAATCGAGCGTTCACGATGAGTTCGTCAAGAAATTCGTGGAAAGAATCCGGCACTTGTCGGTTGGCGACGGATTCTATGCCGGAGTGGACATCGGACCGCTCATCGACAAGCATGCTCTGGCCAAGATCGAGTCTCACGTCGCAGATGCCATTGCGAAAGGCGGCACAATACGATGCGGGGGCCAGCGTATCGGCAAGAATGGCACGTTTTTCGAACCCACGGTCCTCACCGAGATTTCCAGCGTCATGGCAGTCGCGCAAGAGGAGACATTCGGGCCGCTCGCGCCGATCATTCGCTTCAACGATGCGGATCAGGTCGTGCGCGAGGCCAATGACACGATATACGGCCTCGCCGCATACTTCTATGCCTCAAACCTGAAGCGGGTCTGGCGTGTGGCAGAGGCTCTGGAATATGGCATGGTTGGCATCAACACGGGACGCATGTCCTCGGAGGCGGCACCGTTTGGCGGGATCAAACAATCCGGCATCGGGCGGGAGGGTTCCCGTCATGGCCTCGAGGACTATCTGGAAATGAAATATCTTTGCATGGGCGGGATTTGAAACCTGCTGCACTGTCTCTCCGCCCCACCGGGGGGCGGCCTGCGGTCAATGCCGCCACCTAATTGGAAGTTCCAAACGCCGTTGACCTGAAACACGGATGCCCGGCAGGAGACTGAGCTCGCTGTCGGGCCGGACATGCCTTGGGAGGGCATAAGTCAGCGCTCCTAGGGCCGATGGGCCACTCAGTTCGTGCGCCTTTTGCCGATTGCGTTGCATGTGCCGTGCCAAGCCAAAAAGCATTGATAAACCGCCGATGGATCAGCTTTTGCCCTGTTGCGCATTCTACATTGTGGGATATGCGACAATGCCCAAGCGGTTGAATCGTCGTGTTGCAGAACCCCAGACGGGTCATGACTGCTATTCTTAGGACAGTGCGCAGCAAGCCGCTACTCGCTGCACTCCAGGCACACCATTTCCATAATCAAGCGGTGGGTGCTATGTTGACCGAGCTGTCGACCAGGGAACGGTGTGAGGCCTCAGATCCCTCCATATTGTTGCACCCGCCGGTCCAACAGGACTGCAGGTCCGGCCTCAAAGGATCTTGGCTGCTATGGCGACATTGCGGTGCACGCCGCTTTCCGACCAATGATGTGCGTCCAGGTCGAGGCCGGCCCTAATGAACCACCGCCTTGGCACCCTCGCCCATCTCATTTCGGCATCGACAAGCTAGACCAGAGCGCACTTGCAAGGCGCCATGCAGTCCTGTCGGCGGGCGAACTGTTGGTGACGGGTACAGCTGCGAGCGAACGTTCATCCACCGACGCACAGCGCGGACTGTCGCTTTTCAAATTAGGAAATCTCTGTAGCCACCATTCATGAGCGCGCGGCCACGCGAGACGGCCCGACGGATGCGGTCGCGCAGATGATCGCGAGGATCCGCCCAGTCGGCATGGACGCGCCGTTGACCGATGAGAACTTCGGCGAGCTCGCGATGAGGTGCTCCGGCGAGCGAACCGTCGAGCGCACGAAGAACGAAGGACAAACGAACGCCGCGCTTTTCCGGCGCAAACAAGCGGGGGGGCAACTGTTGCCCTAGACTGAGAGCATTGAGGCACTCCAGTCCCCTCAGTCGATGCTTTAAAAGCACCGCGGGCCAGATGGCTTGCGTATGCAGGCAAACAGGGTGGAGGATATTCGCGCCCGAGACGGCGAGCTGCAGCGCGTGGTCCGCATTGCGAAGAAGAACATGCTGGCTCTTGTCGGGCGCCAGCAGGACGATTGCACGACAGGGCAATGCCGAGAGTTCGAACGGCGGTGTCGGCGACGAGGCAGGCAACCGTTCCGCAATGACCGGCAGCACATGGACGCACCAGAGCGGACACCAGAATACGACCGAAGCGCGGCCACAAGACTCCGCGAAACAGAACACCCCAGCGTGACAGGTCGCCGGCCGACGCGACCATATCGAGAAAGGATTGGAGAGACCAAGTCTTGCAATGCTGGCGCGCAGCGGTCAGATCGCGCTGGAACGCTGGATTGCGGCGTAAGAACTCCCAAGCCCACTCCCGCAGCGTCAGGCCAGCGGTGTAGTCGTATGATCTTTCATCCCGCCAATCGGCCTGATCCGCGCCAGTCAGGAGATTCATGACTGACATCCCCTGCCCGCGCCTGCGTGCGTCGAAACATTATGCCACTTCGCAAAGCATCGGCGAAGGCAGCAGACGTCGAAGACCCCGTTTCGTTGAAGCGTCAGCCATCGCCACTGTCGGCGACAGAAGATGTGCCCAAATTGCCACCAGACCGTCGAACTGGCACAGCGACGGCCAGCGCGACCTGGAATTGATCCCGTAACGGTCATCGGCTCCTGCGTCGCGATCCAGACGTCCCTTGAAGGCGCAGTAGCGCGGCAGTGGATCGCACGCTGCTTGTCGGCAAGTTGTCGTAGCGGCGGCGCCATAGGCACGGTCATCGGAGGGTCTCCTGCGGCAAGCTTTCGCCATTGGAGGCCAATCTCCCCGCTAGGGCAGCCTGTGCAGTTGCACAGGTGAAGCGGATCAATCAGGGGGAGCCATGGCGGAAACTGGATGATGGCGGCTTGAGGAGAGCGGCGTATCGAGGCGGGTGATGAAGCCTGCCAGTACCTCTCAAGGAGAGTGATACGCCATGAACGAGACTATCAACACATTGTTCGCCTTCGTCAGCCCGACGAAATCGATGATACCCTGACGGATGTACTTCGCAGCGGCGCGCGCAAATTGCTTGCGCATGCGATCGAGATGGAGGCCGAGGCGTATGCCAAGGCGGTCGACTGCCTGACGAAAGATCATATTGCGTCGCTGGCGCTCTACGATTTCCCCGCCCAACACTGGGATCATCTGCGAACGTCCAATCCCATCGAAAGCGTCTTTGCAACCGTTCGCTATCGCACGGTGCGTACCAAGGGCTCGCTATCCTCGAAAACCGCCCAGCTGATGGTCTTCAAGCTGTTGGCCGCGGCCAGGAAGTGGCGACGATTGAAAGGACAAAATCAGTTGCCGAAACTCATCGCAGGTGCCAGGTTCCTGGACGGAATCCAGGTCATCGAAACGAAGCCGCAGAGCGCCGCTTGATCAGCCTCGTCACCCAAATTCCAGCATAGCTCCATCGGAACTGCCAGCCTTCCTTGCCGATCAGGCGCATATCAGCGCTGACGATACCGAGGACGGCGATGGCGGTCACCTCCAGGCCGCCGAGTAACGACCCTCAAAACACCGCACTGGTCGAGGCCAGCCTGAACCGGTATCTTGTGCCTGCCCTCGGGAGTCGCTCTATCCACCATGTGATCGACACCGACATTGCTAACATCACCAAGAAGATCGTCGCCGGGGGTCACCCGCAAGCGGCTAACACGGCCTTCTGGTGTATGCGGGCATTTTTCAACTGGTGTCGCAAACCGCCGCAACGGCTCATCCGCGGTTTCCCCGCGAGGGATTGGAAAATCCGGATCCGGCCCCGATCGTCAAGCGCAAGCGAGTGGTGAACGATGCCGAACTGGCGGCTATATGAACGGGCTGTGAGCCCGAACCGGGCGATATCGGCTATTCGTTCGGCTCCATCGTCAAGCTGCTCATTCTGACCGGACAGAGGCGTACGGAAGTTGCCGCGATGCGTTGGTCCTCAACCTTGAAGCCGGAACATGGAACTATCGGGTGACCGCACGAAGAACGAAGAGCCTACGCTTATTCCGCTGTCCACACTGGCGGTGTCGGTCCCCCAGACGGTACCGAAGACCAATGACACGTTTTTTTCCCTGCGAGGGGCAACGAAAGAAGCCACTTCTCAGGCTACGCGAAGGGCAAGAAGGCTCTAGACGGCAAGGTCAATACTGACGGGGTGGCTTTGGAGAACTGGACCCTTCACGATCTGCGCAGGACGCTCGCGACAAATCTCGGCAGGCGGCAGGTATTGCCACACGTCATCGAGCACATACTGAATCACAAGGCGGCGTCCTTGACAGACATTGGCGAAATCTACAATCTCTATAGCAACGTCAAGGAGAAGCGCGAGGTGTTGCAGATGTGGTCAAATCACATCGAATGGCTGATCAAGCAGGCTGCGGATGACGCTCTGGCGGCGTAGCTGCTGGCATGGGCGGAAGATGC
>NZ_RZSV01000400.1:0-2712 GCF_004023205.1 Mesorhizobium sp. M1A.F.Ca.IN.020.03.2.1
TCCCCGGCCTGAGCTCGATACCGGTCGTCGGCAAGCTGATCTTCGGCCAGGATCCGTTGTTCTACGTGTCGATCGGGCTCACCGCCGCCGTGATGTGGTTTCTGTTCAGGACGCGCACTGGCCACACGCTGCGCTCGATCGGCGACAGCCACGCGTCGGCCCATGCGCTCGGCATCAAGGTCATCAGCTACCGTTACCTCGCCGTGATCTTCGGCGGCGCTTGCGCCGGACTTGCCGGCGGCCACCTGTCGCTCGTCTACACGCCGCAATGGGTCGAGAACATGAGCGCGGGACGCGGCTGGATCGCTCTGGCGCTGGTGGTCTTTGCGTCCTGGCGCCCCTGGCGGGTGCTGGCCGGCGCTTACATCTTCGGCGCGGTGTGGATCGGCCAGCTTCATGCACAGGCTTTCGGCATTCCTGTGCCCTCGCAGTTTCTTTCTTCGCTGCCCTATCTGGCAACCATCGTGGTTCTCGTTCTAATCTCGCGGAACAAGCGGCTGACGATGATGAACACGCCGGCTTCGTTGGGGCAGCCATTTGTTCCGGATCGTTGACGACAACAAAAAGACGGGAAGCCCCAGGGCTTAACTCAGAGAGGTAACACGATGAAGAAACTGCTTATTGCGCTGATGACCACGGCCGCGGCCCTGTCGCTGGCGGCAACCGCCGAGGCGGCCGACAAGCTGAAGGCATGCTGGGTTTACACGGGGCCGATCGGCGACTTCGGCTATTCCTATCAGCACGACCAGGGTCGCCTCGAGGTGGAGAAAGCGCTCGGCGACAAGGTCGAGACCGCCTATCTCGAGAACGTCTCGGAAGGCCCGGACGCCGACCGCGCCTTTGAGCGCCTGGCGCGCGAGAAATGCAAGATCATCTTCGGCACATCGTTCGGCTTCATGGACGCCGAGGTTAAGGTCGCCAAGAAGTTCCCGAAGGTGATGTTCGAGCACGCCACCGGCTACAAGACGGGCGACAATCTCGGCATTTACAACGCGCGCTTCTATGAAGGCCGCTATGTGCTCGGCCAGATCGCGGCCAAGGAATCGAAGAAGGGTCTTGCCGGCTACATCGTCTCCTTCCCGATCCCGGAAGTGGTGATGGGCATCAACTCCTTCATGCTCGGCGCGCAGTCGATCAATCCGGACTTCAAGGTGAAGATCGTCTGGGTCAATACCTGGTTCGATCCGGGCAAGGAAGCCGACGCCGCCAAGGCGCTGTTCGACCAGGGCGCCGACATCATCGTCCAGCACACCGACTCGACCGCCCCCCTGCAGGTCGCCGAGGAGCGGAAGCTGCATGGGTTCGGCCAGTCGTCGGACATGATCAAATTCGCGCCGAACGCGCAGCTGACCTCGCTCACCGACGAGTGGGGCCCGTATTACATCAGCCGCGTGCAGGCTGCCCTCGACGGCACCTGGAAGCCGGACAATGTGTGGCTTGGCATCAAGGATGGCGCCGTCAAGCTCGCGCCCTTCACCAACATGCCTGACGACGTGAAGGCAATGGCGGAGGCGACCACCAAGAAGATCGCCGATGGCTGGAACCCCTTCACCGGCCCGGTGGCGAAGCAGGATGGCTCGCCTTGGCTGAAGGACGGCGAGGTCGCCGACGACGCCACGCTGCTCGGCATGAATTTCTACGTCAAGGGCATCGACGACAAGCTGCCGCAGTAAACAGCAGCCTGGCATCAAAACAAAAAGGGCGCCCCACCGGCGCCCTTTCATTTTCAGCCAATCCCGCTTGTCAAACGGCCGAGCCGTAGAGATCGTAGGCGTCGGCGCGCTCGACCTTGACCGTGACGATCTCACCGGCGCGCAGCGGCCGACGCGACTGGATATGCACGGAGCCGTCGATCTCGGGGGCGTCATATTTGGTGCGGCCCTTGGCCGAGGTGCCATGCGCCTCGTCGATCAGCACCGGCAGCCGCTTGCCGACCTTCCTGGCCAGCTGCGTCGCCGAGATCTTCTGCTGGCGCTGCATGAAGCGGTGCCAGCGGGCTTCCTTGATCTCCTGCGGCACTTGTTCCAGGCCGAGGTCGTTGGAGCGCGCGCCCTTGACCGGCTCATATTTGAAGCAGCCGGCACGATCGATCTTCGCCTCGTCCAGCCAGTCGAGCAGCATCTGGAAGTCGTCTTCCGTCTCGCCGGGGAAACCGACGATGAAGGTTGAGCGGATGGCGAGATCCGGGCAGACCTCGCGCCAACCGCGGATCCGCTCCAGCGTCTTTTCGCCATGAGCGGGACGGCGCATGTTCTTCAGCACCTGCGGCGAGGCGTGCTGGAAGGGGATGTCCAGATAGGGAAGGATCTTTCCGTCGGCCATCAGCGGAATGACGTCGGCAACATGCGGGTAGGGGTACACATAGTGCATGCGAACCCAGATGCCGAGCTTGCCGAGCTCCTCTGCAAGGTCGAGGAACTTCGCTCGCACCTCGCGGTCGCCGAACATGCTCGTCTGGTATTTGATGTCGATGCCATAGGCGCTGGTGTCCTGCGAGATGACGAGGATCTCCTTGACGCCGGCCTTGGCGAGCTTTTCGGCCTCGCGCAACACGTCGGCCGCCGGCCGCGAGACGAGATCGCCGCGCAGCGCCGGGATGATGCAGAAGGTGCAGCGATTGTTGCAGCCTTCGGAAATCTTCAGATAGGCGTAATGCCGCGGCGTCAGCTTCACGCCCTGGGGCGGCAGAAGATCGATGTAGGGATCATGGCT
>NZ_RZSV01000401.1:0-2678 GCF_004023205.1 Mesorhizobium sp. M1A.F.Ca.IN.020.03.2.1
GCACATCACCGACCAGGGCGCGGGCGCGCCGCGCGTCGCCCTGCCAGATCGCCAGGCGCACCTTGCCCAACCGCGCGTCGAGAAGGCCGGGCCTGATCGCAAGCGCCCGGTCGAAGAACCGCCCGGCCTCGTCGAAGCGCTGGGTGGAGCCGACAACGAGGCCGAGCGCGACCAGGGTGTCGGTGTTCCTGGGCGACAGCTTGAGCGCGCGGCGATAGGCGGTCTCGGCCTCGGGCAGCTTTCCCGCCGCCCGCAACCGCCTGCCCTGCTCCAACTGGATGGCGACGGGATCGGGCCGCCGGTGGGGCGGCTTCTTCGCCGGCGCCGCGGCAGCCGGAACCGGCTTCGCCTGGCTGGCCTGCTTGGCCTTGCGGATGTTCTCTAGAAGCGCTGCCGCGTCGGCATTGCCGGGCTCTGCCTCAGCGACCTTCTCGGCGAGCGGCAGCGCCGCATCCAGATTGCCGGAGCGGAATTCGACCTGGGCCATGCCGAAGCTCGCATCGCGATAGGCCGGGGCAAGGGAAAGCGCCCTGGAAAAGGCGTCGCGCGCCGCCGGCAGATCGTTGCGGCCGAGCTCGGCGAAGCCAAGCTGCACAAGAGCGTCGGCATTGTCAGCTTTCAACGCCAGCGCGCGCCGGAAAAGATCGGCGGCCTCGTCGAAATGCTGCGCCTGCCTGGCCTTGACGCCGGATGCGTAGAGCTCGTCGACAGTCTGCGCCAGCGCCGCGCCGGGAGCGGCGGCGATCGCCAGGATCAGGCATGCGGCAAAGGCTGAGTGCCGGCCGCGCCGCATCAGCGCTTCCCGCCCTTGCGGGCGATGAGACGCGCCAGCCGGGCCAGTAGCTCCTCGGGAATGAACGGCTTCACCAGATAATCGTCGGCGCCCTTCTCAAGCGCCGAAACGATGTCCTTCTCGGCCTTGCGCGCGGTCAGCATCACCACCGGAGTCTTCGACAGCACCGGGTCGCCCTTGATGCGCGCCAGCACCTCGATGCCGTCGGCCTTGGGCATCATCGCGTCGAGCACGATGATGTCGGGGCCGTCCTGCTCCGCCTTCGCCAGCGCCTCGGCGCCGTCCACCGCTTTGATGACCTCGTATCCCTTCGCCCTCAGCCTGAATTCCATCAGCTCGAGCAACAAGGGATCATCATCGCAGATCAGAACTCTTGCCTTCGCTCCATCCACCACCAGTCCTGCTCCGGTTCCGTCGCCCCCCGGAGTGATGACGCCGCGCGATCTTAGATAAAGCCGATTCGCGGCGGCCGCATTTCGACACAATCACTAGATGAATATTGGGCCATGGTTAAGGAGCGGCAAACGCAAAACCGACTTTGCCGACAGGCATCTTTTGCGCGGCTTTCTCGCCGGCTAAACCGGGCCGGAACGCCCCGAAAGCAGCCTTCTCACCTCGCCCGCAAGCGCCAGCGGGTCGAACGGCTTGGCGATCACTCCCACGGCTCCCATGGCGAGATAACGCTCCACCTCATGCGTCTGGGTGCGCGCCGTGATGAACGCCACCGGAATCGCGGCCGTCAGCGGCGAATCGGCCAGGCGCCTCAGTGTTTCCGGCCCGTCCATGTCCGGCATCATCACGTCGAGCAGGATGAGGTCAGGGCGCCAATCGGCGGCATCGGTCAGCGCTGCGATGCCCGAGGCGCTGGACCGCACCTCGAATTCCGGCTCGAGTTCCAGCGACATCTGGGCGATTTCGCGGATGTCGTCCTCGTCGTCCACATAGAGGATCCTTGCCGGCATAATCATCACTCCTTGGCACTGGAGGCGGGTCTGGCGCTATCGAGCGATGAGACCAACATGCTCCTAACCAGCCTGGCGACATCGATCTCCGACGCCTTGGTCTTGGTCATCATCGCCTGCACCCGGTCACCGAGGTTCTGATCCAGCTCCGCCGCCGAGAACACGATGACTTGGGTTTCCAGCGGCAGATCGATGAGCAGATCCAGTCCCGATCCGTCGGGAAGCAGTATGTCCAGGATGACCAGATCGAAGCGATGCTTTGCCACCGCCTTCCGCGCCTCCTGCAGCGTTTTGGCGGAAGCGATCAAGACGCCTGGACCCAAGCCAGCTGACATCACGGCAAGGACGCCCTCGTCGTCCTCGACGTGGAGGATCCTCGGCCTCCGCTCGACCTTGCTGGCGAGGATCTTGGCGAGAGCGGCGTGAAGGCGCGCCGAATCCACCGGCTTCTCCAGCCAGTCGACGATGCCGATGGCGGTTCCGTTCAGCGAGCGCCTGGCCTCGTCGGCGATGGCGGAGATGACGATGACCGAAATCTCGGAATTCACCGGTGAGACCCTGATGTCGTGGAAAAGCTTGATGCCGGATTCCCCGGCCAGCTTGATGTCGAGCGTCAGCGCCACATAGTCGCGGGAGTTCAGGAGCGCTTTTGCGGTACCGATATCGGGGGCGACATCGCTGGAAAAGCCGTCGGCGTCGAGAAGCGCTGCGATCACCGCAGCGATGTCGGGCTCATCCTCGCAGATGAGGACGCGCAGGCGGCCATCGCGCTTTCGCGACCGGCGCTCGACCAAAACCGGCTTCTCGACACTTCTCTGCGCTTCGGCAAGATCGACGTGAAACGAGGTTCCCTTGCCTTCCTCGCTTTCGAAGGAAACGGCGCCGCCGAGCTTTTCGACGATAGTCTTGACGATGCTCAGGCC
>NZ_RZSV01000402.1:0-2678 GCF_004023205.1 Mesorhizobium sp. M1A.F.Ca.IN.020.03.2.1
ATATTGCTGCCAGGCCTGGCCGCCGAACTCGTCGCCGCCAGCCGAATCGGCGGCGTTCGATTCGCCGTCAGCGGCGGCTCGCAGCGTGACGACCTGCCCTGTTTGCCGCTGCGGCGGCACGGCAGCGCCATGGTGCCGCGCGTCTTCCGAGCTGCTGTCGTCGTTGTCGCCGTAAGCGGAAGCACCGGAAGGATTGGCACGGGTAAAACGCATGGATGTCACACTCGAGATTCGTCGAACAAACGTGTCCCGAGACATAGGAACCGATGGTTAACAAGCTCTTCCGGAAGGGTCCGGGAAAAGTGCCGGTCGACGGTTCGAGTTGGGCTGGAAGAAGGAGGTGACCGGTGGCATCGAAGTCGGCTGCCGCGGCGCCGTAGCGTCGTCAAAGCGCCTCGCGTTCCTTCGCAATCGCTGCGCGCCGCAGGTTCACGCCGAGAGCGACGCCTGCTCCTCGGCCGCGAGCTTCTCGGTGCCGTAGGCCTTCAGAAAGACGTTCACGCCGGAGCGAACGACATGCTCGATCTCGGCTTGGCTCGGCGCCTTGGTGCGGTAGGAAAAAATGCACTGGCGGAAGAGGCCGGCGAGGCAGAGCTCGGTGAACTGATAGGCGGCGAGATCGACATCGTCGATCTTCAGCAGGCCGCGTTCGACGGCTTCGTTGAGGAAGATCATCACCTTGTCGTGGCCACGCTTGGGACCGCGCTCGTAGAAGCGGGCGCCAAGCTCGGGAATCCTGTCGGAAGCGCCGACCACGGTGCGCTGCGCCTGGATGACCTTGGCCGAGGTGATCTTGGCGGAGAGCACCATGCCGAACTTCACCAGCGTCTTGCGCAGGTCGTCGAAATGGTCGAGCACCTCATACATATTCTTGAAGATGGTGCCACGCTCTTCCTCGATGAGAGCCTCGAACAGCTCTTCCTTGTTGGCGAAATAGACGTAGATCGTGCCCTTGGAGACGCCGGCCTCGCGCGTGATGTCGTTCATCGACGCGGCTTCGAAGCCCTTGTCGATGAAGACGCGGCGCGCGCCTTCGATGATCTGGGCCCGTTTGATCGGATCCTGCCCGGCCGCGGGACGGCCTTTGCGCAGGTCGAGCAGATCGCTATCGGCTGTCGTTTCGACCATCGACGTCAAACCTCACGAAATATTTCGAACCAACCGGTTCGATTTGCTCTTGATATGGGCCTCTTTCCGCGCTATGTCAATCACCAATTCGAACCGAACGGTTCAGTCTGACTGACTTGTCCCAGAGAGATTATCATGTCCTCGAACGCGCCCGCTACCGCCGAAGTCCGCAATTTCCCCAACGCCAAGGTCCAGCCGTCGACCGAAGCTCCGGAAGCGCCTGTACTGCCCGCTCCTCCCGCGCCTGCCGAAGCGCCGGCCAAGAAGAAGCGCTCTGTCCGCTCGCTGCTGCTGCCGATCATCGGGCTGGGCCTCCTCGGCGCCGGCTCCTGGTACGGCTACGATTACTGGACCGACGGCCGGTTCATGATCTCCACCGACGACGCCTATGTCCAGGCCGACATGTCGTTCGTGTCGCCGAAAATCTCCGGCTATGTGGACAAGGTGCTGGTGAGCGAGAACCAGAGCGTCAAGGCCGGCGATCCGCTGTTCGTCATCGATGACGGCGACTACAAAATCGCGGTCGGCCAGGCGGAGGCGCAGATCGCCACGCTGGCGAAGACGCTCGACCGCATCGATGCGCAAACCAAGGCGGCGCAGGCCTCGCTGGCGCAAGCACAGGCGCAGAAGATCGCCGACCAGGCGGCGGCCGACAATGCGGCACGCGCACAGGCCCGCGCGGCGCAGCTGCTCAAGACGCATGTCGGCACGCAGGCACAACTCGACGACGCCCAGACGGCGCTCGACCAGGCGAAGGCAGCCCTCGCCGGCGCCGACGCGCAGATCACCGCCGCGCAGGCCAATATCGGCGTGCTCGAAGCCCAGCGTGCGGAATCCGCCAGCACGCTCGCCTCGCTGCAGCTCACCCGCGACAAGGCGCAGCGTGACCTTTCCTTCACCGTGCTCAAGGCGCCCTATGACGGCGTCGTCGGCAACCGCTCGGTCGAACAGGGCGACCTCGTCACGCCCGGCCAGAAGCTCGCCGTCGTCGTGCCGATGGATAAGCTCTACATCGTCGGCAACTTCAAGGAGACGCAGCTTGGCCGGCTGGTGCCTGGCGAGAAGGTCCGCATCACGGTCGATGCCATCGACGGCCAGACCTTCGAGGGCACGGTTTCGTCGCTGGCGCCGGCTTCGGGCGCGGTGTTCTCGCTGCTACCGCCGGAAAACGCCACCGGCAACTTCACCAAGGTGGTGCAGCGCGTGCCGGTCCGCATCGACGTGCCGGCCGACGTGCTGAAGACCGGCAAGTTGCGCGCCGGCCTCAGCGTCATCGTCGCCGCCGACAGCCGCACCGCGCCGGCCGCGACGACCAACTGAGCAGTTTGGGGGGCGGCCCGGTGGCCAATTGAGCGCCGAGCCGCCCAGCCTGTTTTGACGCAGTTCCGGGCGGAAAACGCCGCGCACTTTTGGAGCTGCCGCAGGGAGGCCATGAGATGGCAACCGCAACCATTACCGCAGGAGCAGCGCCGGCACGTCCGGCAGCCGCCGCCCCCGCCGACCACATGCCGGCGCGCCGCGTCATCGCCTTCCTGGCGATGGTGTTCGGC
>NZ_RZSV01000403.1:0-2629 GCF_004023205.1 Mesorhizobium sp. M1A.F.Ca.IN.020.03.2.1
GCCCTGGTCTTCGCCTCGAAGGCCGGCGCCGATCCTGCAAAGGTTCGCCAAGCCCTGATGGGCGGTCTCGCCGCCTCGCGCATCCTCGAAGTGCATGGCGAGCGCATGATCAAGCGCACCTTCGCGCCCGGTTTCCGCATCGAACTGCACCAGAAGGACCTCAACCTCGCGCTGGAAGGCGCCAAGGCGCTCGGCGTTGCGCTCCCCAACACCTCGACGACGCAGCAACTGTTCAATTCCTGCGCCGCCAATGGTGGGGCGAAGGAGGATCACTCGGCGCTGGTCAGGGCGCTGGAGCGGATGGCGGGCCACGAAGTGGCCTAGAAGCGAATAGCGAATAGGGAGTAGCGAATAGGGATTGCAGGCCGACGGGCCGCCGTGTTTCGGCTATTCGCTATTCGCTATTCGCTATTCGCTATTCGCTATTCGCTATTCGCTATGAATTTTCGCGCCGCATAAAGGCTCACCGCCGCGGCGTTCGACACGTTGAGCGAGCGGATGGCGCCGGGCATGTCCAGGCGGGCAAGCGCGGTCACCGTCTCGCGCGTCTTCTGGCGCAAGCCCTTGCCCTCGGCGCCCAGAACCAGCGCAATTTTTCCTCCGGCGAAGCTCTTTTCCAGCTCCGCCGATCCCTCAGAATCGAGCCCGATCGTCTGGAAGCCGGCATCGTGCAGTTGACCCAGTGCGTCGGCCAGGTTCTTCACCTCGATCTGGTCGATGTGCTCCAGCGCGCCCGAGGCCGATTTCGCCAGCACGCCCGATTCCTGCGGGCTGTGGCGGGCCGTCGTGATCAGCGCGCCGGCGCCGAAAGCAACCGCGGAGCGCAGGATAGCGCCGACATTGTGCGGGTCGGTGACCTGGTCGAGCACCAGCACCAGCTTTGTGTCGCCGAGCGTGTCAAGGCGCTTGGGTTTAAGCGGTTCCGCCTCGATCAGCACGCCCTGATGCACGGCGTCCGAGCCGGTGATTTTGTCGATATCTTTGGGCTCGACCAACTCGGTCATGAAGGACAGGGCGGAAAGATCGCCGATCGCCAGCCTCTCGGCGGCATTGCGGGTCACCAGCATTCTTTTGATCTTGCGTCGCGGATTGTCGAGCGCGGCCCGCACCGTGTGCAGGCCGTAAAGCCGCACCAGTCCGTCGGCGGGGCCTTCGCCCGGCAGCACCGGTTGGCGCGGCCGGAATGCCGGCGCGCCGCCCGCCTTCTGGTCGCGATGCGCGCGCCTCAGCTTGGCGTAGTGGGTGTCCTTCGGGGTGCCCGGTTTGCTGCTTTTGTTGTCGCTCATGCCGGCCTCTATAACCGTCCCGGCCGGCTAAGGATACGGGCTGCGGCGACGAATGCCGAACATCCTCGAAAAACCCTGGCCGCGCCGGTTGACACCCACCGGCCTTGCCGCCATAAGGCGCATCGCTGATTTCGGAGAAGATCCTTACTCGGGCTCCGGGTCGGCTGAAATGCCTCGTTGCATGGCTCCGGCGGCAGACTGGAGAGGTGCCCGAGTGGTTAAAGGGGACGGACTGTAAATCCGTTGGCTTAGCCTACGTTGGTTCGAATCCAACCCTCTCCACCACTGCCGGCCCGGAAGCCCTGAAACGAAAAGCACCGGAAGTGTGCCACTGTTTTCCGATGCTAGCGCAGGCGGGTATAGCTCAGTGGTAGAGCAGCAGCCTTCCAAGCTGAATATGCGGGTTCGATTCCCGCTACCCGCTCCAGATTTTCTTCGTCGTAGGCCTCAAATGAACGCCGAGCACCCGTGGCGTGCGGCGTGTTCGATCTGCCTTATGCTTAGCTGTTGAAAGCCGATGTCACCTGATGTTGCGGCGGGACTTGGCCGTTCGGCGTCAGCTTGTCGACAACGCCGGGCAGCGCCGTGGACAATTGCTGCAGCAGCTCCTGCTCGTTCATACCGGTACGTTGCGCGATCTCGCGGATCACCGCCGGCCCCAGCGCCGAGCCGAGATCGTTGGCGTTGATCGGCCGGTTCTGGCCGGTGCCGACCCAGGAATCGGCTACGCCGCCGTGGCCGGCGTCTCGCAGTCTGTCGAGCAGCCCGCCCAGTCCGCCGAGCAGGCCGCCATCGGCGGAGGTTCCGGCGGGAGTTGGGGCGGGGGCCTGAGCTTCGGCTGGCTGTTCCTCGCTTCTGCCGCTCAGCATCTTGCCGACCAGCAGCGCGCCGAGCGCGATCATCAGGGGTTTGGTGATGTTGCCGCCGGGAACGGCGTTGTCAAAAAGGCCCATCATGGATCTCCTATCAACCAAGTCCACCCGGCGCCAGAATGGCTCAACCGGGGGGATTTTCAAGCTGTCTTGAGCTTTTGACAATCATATGAAAATGATTGGCAGCGAGGGGATTGGAGGGAAGAAATGGGCATCATCAGCTGGATCATTCTCGGCGCGATCGCCGGCTTCATCGGCAGCAAGATCGTCAACAAGACCGGTCAGGGCTTGATCATGGACATCGTGCTCGGCATCGTCGGCGCTATCGTCGGTGGCGTGATCTTCAGCGCCTTCGGCGCATCGGGCGTCACCGGCCTCAACATCTGGAGCCTGATTGTCGCCGTCATCGGCTCGGTCGTCGTGCTCTGGGCTTATCACCAGTTCTCCGGCAGGCGCACGCTGTAGAACGGT
>NZ_RZSV01000404.1:0-2619 GCF_004023205.1 Mesorhizobium sp. M1A.F.Ca.IN.020.03.2.1
CACCAAGATCGACGTCGACAGCGAAGTCACCAGGACCGAAGCCTGCCTGCGAGCAGGGAAAATGCAGTCGGCTTACCGCTATCTTGCCGACGGCAGGACTTTTCTGGTGGTTCGGCAGCCGATGAGCGGCGGCGGCTGGGTCGTGACCTTCGACGATGTTACCGAGCGTCGCCGCGCCGAAGAGCGCATGACGCATCTTGCGCATCACGACACGCTGACCAACCTGCCCAACCGCTCGATGTTCCGCGAGCGCCTGGACCAGGCAATGAGCGAGGCCAAGGCCGCGCCGGTGGCGATCTTCTCGCTCGACCTCGACCGCTTCAAGGCCGTCAACGATACGTTCGGGCATCCGGCCGGCGACTGGCTGCTGAAAAGGGTGGCCGAGCGCCTGCAGCGCTGCCTGCGCAGCGACAAGGACGTGGTGGCGCGTTTCGGCGGCGACGAATTCGCCATCATTCAATCCAATATCAGAAACGCGGTCGACGCCGAAAAGCTGGCCAAGCGCATTATCGAGGTGATCGGCAAGCCTTATCGCGACAAGGGCCGCGAAATGCATGTCGGGGTGAGCCTCGGCATCGCGCTTTATCCCAGCGACGGGCAGGATGCGGATACGCTGCTCACCAATGCCGACATGGCGCTCTACCGGGGCAAGAGCGAGGGGCGCAACATCTACCGTTTCTTCGAGCCGGGCATGGATGCCATGGTGCGGGAGCGCCTGGCGCTCGAGGCCGACCTCGAGGCTGCACTCCCGAGGCGCGAGTTCGATCTGGATTTCCAGCCGATTCTCGACATCGCCTCCGGCGAGATCGTCGGCGCCGAAGCGCTGATGCGCTGGCGCTCGCCGTCGCGCGGGCTGGTGCCGCCGCAAGACTTCATCGCCGCGGCCGAAGAAACCGGGCTGATCGTGCAACTCGGCGACTGGGCGCTGCGCAAGGCCTGCGGCGTGGCGGCGGGCTGGCCGCAGGACGTGCGCATGGCGGTCAACGTCTCGGCGGCCCAGATCAAGAGCGGCGGCTTCGCCCGCAGCGTGATTGCGGCGCTCGCCTTTTCCGGCCTGCCAGCAAGCCGGCTGGAACTCGAAATCACCGAAACGGTGATGATGGACGAGAGCGACAGCGTGCTGAGGACGCTCGGGCAATTGCGCGGGCTCGGCGTGCGCATCGCGCTCGACGATTTCGGCACCGGCTATTCTTCGCTCGGTTATCTGCGGCGCTTCCCGGTCGACAAGATCAAGATCGACCGCTCCTTCATCCACGATCTCGACAAGCGCGACACGGCGGCGATCGTGCGCACGGTTATCGGGCTCGGCGCCGAGCTCGGCATCACCGTCACCGCCGAAGGCGTCGAGGCCGAAGCGCAGCTCGACATGCTGCGCAAGGCCGGCTGCGGCGAGGCGCAAGGTTTTCTGATCGGCGCGCCGGCCAGGGCCTCGGAGATGAGCCGCCTGCTGCGCTCGCAGGAAAAGCTTCGCCGATCCGGTTGATGCCAGGCACCGGTCAGCGCAGCGTCTCGAAATATTTCTCGTGGAAGCTCACATAGCCGGGTTCTACCACTTTGAGATGCCGCGCGATCAGCCGATGAAAAGCCGGCAATTGATGGAACGGCACACCCGGATAGGCGTGGTGCTCGGCATGGTAGGGCATGTTCCAGGCGAGCTTGCGCACGAGCCAGTTGGTCAGCGTCGTCCTGGTGTTTTCCAGCATATTGGCGACGAAGGGGCAGCGGCCATGCTCGGCCAACAGATAAAGCCTGAGAAAGGGCTGCCCGAGCAGCGCCGGTACGAGCCATATGTAGAGGAGCACTGTCGCCTTGAGCGAGATCGCAAGCGTCAGCACGACGAGGTAGAAGGCGATCATCGCCCGCGCTTCGGCCTGGACTTTCGGCAAGCCTTTCGACGGCACATAGCTGTCCCGGCAGCGGCCGCTGGCATTTCTGTAGAGCGTCTTGAAATGACCCCACCACACCGGCAGGCCAGACACATGGACGATGTACTGTCGCAAGGTCTCGGGCTTCGGGAAAGCCAGCTCCGGATCGTTCTGCGGGTCCTGAGTGAAGCGATGATGGGCGAAATGGAAATAGCGGAACCAGTCGGCCGGCAGCGCGATCGCCAGGCTGCAGAGCCGCGCGACGGCATCGTTCAGCCACTGCGTTTCGAAGGCCGTCCTATGCACGGTCTCATGCAGCAGCGTGAACAGGAACACGATCAGGATGCCCTGCGGCAGCATCAGAACCGGCCAGTACGGCACCTTGGCCGCGATCAGCGCGCCGAGAGCGACGATGGCGCCGAGATGGACGGCGAATTGGATGATGCCCGGCAGATCGGACTTGCCGGTCAGCCGGTTGCGCTCCTCATTGGTCAGCGAGGCGATGACGTCGCGGTGGTCGATGGTGTGGTCGATGGCGCTCATGAGGCTACCGTACTGCAGAAAGAAAGCTTTCGAAAAACGAGGAATTCTGCAAAATAGATAAGCTTAGCTTATCTTTTCGGGTCGCCATGGTCGCACTTCCCTCCCTGCGCGGACTTCAAGCCTTCGAGGCGGCGGCGCGCAGCGGCAGCTTTGCCGCAGCGGCGGAAGAGCTGTCGATTTCGGCGGCGGCGGTCAGCCAGCTCATCCGCAC
>NZ_RZSV01000405.1:0-2594 GCF_004023205.1 Mesorhizobium sp. M1A.F.Ca.IN.020.03.2.1
CACGCAAAGTGCGCTCGATCTGGTGGCGCGAGGCGGCCGCCTCGGCGCGTTCGGCCGTCAGCGCGGCAAGCCTGGCTTCGCTCTGCGAGAGCGTCGCGCCGGCCTGCTCGAAGGCGGCGCGGGTGGTGGCTTCGCGCTCGGCAGCACCTGCATTGTCCGAATTGAGCTCGGCTTCCTCGGCGCGGAGACGCTCGAGAATGTCGGCATTGTCGCGCACCATCCGCTCCTCGCGGGCGATGTCTGCATCGAGCTGTTGCAGGCGCCGCTCCAGCTCCGCCTGGCGCGAGCGGATGCGGCCGGCCTCTTCTTCGATCTGCGTCTTGGCGATCGACAGGCGCTGAAAGGCCGCCGCCGCGGCCGCTTCCGCGTCGCGCAGGTCAGGCAGGCGGTGGGCGGCGATGCCCTGCTCCCTCGCAGCGGCCATCTGGGCTGCGGCGCGGTCACCGACCAGCGTGGTGGCAACGGCAAGCGCCGAACGCGCTTCGCTTTCCTGGGTTTTGGCCAGCGTCCAGCGCAGATGCAGAAGCGTCGCCTCGGCCTTGCGGATGTCGGCCGACAGGTTCTTGAAGCGCGAGGCCTGGCGCGCCTGGCGCTTCAGGCTGTCGATCTGGCTTTCCAACTCGCCGACGACATCGTCCAGCCGTTCGAGGTTTTGTTCGGCCGCCTTCAGCCGAAGCTCCGCCTCGTGCCGGCGCGTGTGCAGGCCGGAGATACCGGCGGCTTCTTCGAGCAGCGCCCGGCGCGCCTGGGGCTTGGCCTGGATCAGCTCGCCGATGCGGCCCTGGCCGACCATGGACGGCGAGCGGGCGCCGGTCGACTGGTCGGCGAAGAGCAGTTGCACGTCCTTGGCACGCGCTTCCTTGCCGTTGATGCGGTAGAGCGAGCCCGCCTCGCGCTCGATGCGGCGCGACACCTGCAATTCATCGGCGTCGTTGAAGGCGGCGGGTGCCGTGCGGTCCGAATTGTCAAGGAAAAGCGTGACTTCGGCGGTGTTGCGCGCCGGCCGCGCGCCGGAGCCGGAAAAGATCACGTCGTCCATGCCGGACGCGCGCATGTTCTTGTAGGAGCTTTCGCCCATCACCCAGCGCAGCGCCTCGACAAGGTTGGACTTGCCGCAGCCGTTCGGCCCGACAATGCCGGTCAGCCCGCGTTCGATGACGAACTCGCCGGGCTCGACGAAGGACTTGAAACCGAGGAGGCGAAGGCGCGAAAACTTCATTCGCGCCGCTCCGCAAAGACCAATATGCCGAAGCCAAGCAGCTTCGGCGCGGCCTGGACGTCAGAGCAGAGGGTCGATGATGGCCGACATTTCCTCAATCGACATCGCCCCTTTGTAGGTCTTTCCGTTGATGAAGAAGGTCGGCGTCGAGTCGACCTTGAACTCGTCCGCTCCGCGTTTCTGGACTGCTCTCACATCGTCCAGAAGCTTCTGGTCCGTCAAGCAGGCCTCAAATGACTCCTGTGTAAAACCGGCGAGCTTGGAAATCTGCAGCAGCGCTTCCTTGGTGTTGCTGACGCCGACCCAGCTCGGCTGCTGCTTGAACAACACGTCCACCATGGCGAAATAGTTGTCCTTGGCGCAGCGCGCCAGCATGAAGCCGGCCTCGGCGCTCGGGTCGAAGGGGAATTCGCGTAGGATATAGCGCACCTTGCCCGTGTCGATGTATTTCGACTTCAGCTCAGGGAAGGTTGTGTCGTTGAAATGCGCGCAATGCGGGCAGGTCATCGAGGCATATTCGACGATGGTGACCTTGGCGTCGTCCTTGCCGAGCTGCTTGTCGGGCAAAGCGCCGGGCTTGAGCAGTTCCGCCATGTCGACGGTGCCCTGCGCTTCCGGCACCTGAGCGGCCGCGGGCGTGGCAGGCTTGGCTGGCGTCGACGGATTGGCGGGCTTCACATCGGCCGCCTTTGCCTCTTCACCCGAGTCGCTGCACGCGGCAAGCAGCGCCACTGCCGGAACGGCGGCCAGCGTGGTCAGAAGGTTTCTGCGAGACAAAGAGCGGTTCATGCGAATCACCTGATATCGGTTGGATTTTGCAATGCAAGGGCTAGAAAAGGCGAGAGTTGGCGCGAATTAAGGCATCGGCATCCCCAATCCAATCGCCAAATTTTTCGGGCGCGATCACGAATATGCGATATTGACGACAATTTTGCAGCGCGCTCCACGACTTTTCCCGAAACCGCCGGAACTTTCGGGAGACATGCTCAGGGCTTTTTTTGTCCGAGGATGGTCGCGCCGAGCCGCTCGAGCGAAGCGCGCAAGCCATCATCCTCGATCTTGCCGACCGTTCGCGCCAGCTTCGATTTCTCGGCCTCGCTGAGCGGCCTCGGTTGTGGTTTCGGCCGCGCTTTCGCCGAAAGGACCGGCTTCTGCAAGATCTTGATGCGGCCTATGGCGTTGAAACCCAGGAAGGCGTTGACGCGGTTGATGACCTCGCCCGCCTCATGCTGAAGATGCAGCGCCGCCATGCCTTCGCAGGCAATGATCAGCGCCGCCGGCTCGAACGGATCGTCCTCATGCAGGCGGCGCGGCCACTGGATCTTTTCCGGGCGCGAGTGGCTGGCCAGGCGCGGCCCGGCGATCTCTTCCCAGG
>NZ_RZSV01000406.1:0-2515 GCF_004023205.1 Mesorhizobium sp. M1A.F.Ca.IN.020.03.2.1
GGCGAGGCAGACGATGCCGGCGCGTTTTTCACGCGCCCGCGGCAATCGCACGCCGTTTCTGGTCCGGGTTTTTTCGGGCAACCGGGCTCTGGAGGAAGGGCTTGTCATCAGCAAGCGCCAGGCCACGGTGCTGGCGAAAAGCGCCCGCAGCGCCGAAGCCCTGGCGCGCGGCCTCGCCACCAGAAGGCTGATTGCCGAAATCTGGGTGGCGCCGCCGAAGTGAGCGCATGCCCTCCTTCTCTCCAGAAGGCGAAAAGAGAGAAAAAGGCCGCGAACTTTGCCGGCCCATTCTATTGTGCATTGCACAAAAACCTGCAGTGGATTAGCATCTGTTTGAAGCGGGACAATCGGGATTGGGTGACGATGAAGCGGCAGACGGCTGGCGCTTCGTCGGACGCCATGCATACGAGGAACCCGATGAACCTTGGTACTCCAGACAATTCAGGCGCGGCCAGCCTGGAGGCGATCGCTCGTAATGGCAGCCTGTTCAGGCGCATCGCCGTGCGCATCCCGACCTATCTGAAAGATCTACGCGAAAATCCGGCCTGGCTGCCGATGTTCGTGCTGGCGCGCACCATGCCGGGGCGCCGCATGCACTGGCTAGGCGCCAGACGCGTTCGCCCGCTCGACAATGCGGGAGAGACGATGTTTGCCGGCGTCGATCGCGAGGCGGTGGTCGCGGCGCTTCGCTCCGATGGACTGTTTTCGGGGTTCACGCTGCCGTCGGCGATCCATGAGGAGATCGCCGTTTTTGCGCAACGCACGCCCTGTTTCGGCAATTTCGACCGCCGTCTCGAATTCATGCCGGGCGACCATGCCGAGGCGGAGAAGCGTTTCGGCCGCTCGCTGCTCAGCGGGCATTATTTCGAACGCATTCTCGATTGCCCGGCGGCGCTTGCCATCCAGCGGGATCCGCTGCTCCTCGAGGTCGCGCAGCACTATCTCGGCGGCCAGGCGAAACTGATCACGACGCGCGTGTGGTGGAGCTTTCCGACCGGCAAGGCCTCGGATGCCGACAAGAATCTCGCCTCGCTCGGCAAATACCATTTCGATCTCGACGATTGGCGGATGCTGAAATTCTTCTTCTATCTGGTGCCGGTCGACGCCGGCACCGGCCCGCATGTCTATGTCCGCGGCAGCCACAGGCGCCGCGCGCTCAAGCACCAGCTCACGCTTCTGGTCGGCCACCCCGCGGAAGACGTGCTGGACGTCTACGGTCCGGAAAGCCCTGTGACGCTGACGGGCGAGGCGGGCCTCGGCTTCGTCGAGGATCCGTTCGGCTTCCATATGGGAACGGTGCCGGCGCATACGCCGCGGCTGATGATGGAAATCGGCTTCGGCGTCTCGCGGCCGTCGCGCCGCCGCTTCCACGGCGAGCCGGTCATCCGCTGAGCCGGACGGGGCCGCTACTCCGGCTTGCCGCGGCGCCTGAGGTGCTCGTCCAGCCGCGGCATGATCTCGACGAAGTTGCAGGGCATGTGCCGGTAGTCAAGCTGCGCCTTGATGATGCCGTCCCAAGCATCCTTGCACGCGCCGGGCGAGCCCGGCAGCACGAAGATAAAGGTGGCGTTGACGACGCCGCCGGTCGCCCGGCTCTGGACCGTCGATGTGCCGATCTTGTCATAGGAAATCCGGTGGAAGACTTCCGAAAAGCCGTCCATGCGCTTTTCGAAAATCGGCTCCAGCGCTTCCGGCGTTACGTCGCGGCCGGTGAAGCCGGTGCCACCCGTGGTGATAACGACGTCCACCGTTTCATCCCTCGACCAGGCGAGCACTTTTTCGCGGATCTTCTCGCGGTCGTCGGTGACGATGTCGCGAGCCATCAGTATATGGCCAGCCTCTGCGATGCGGTCGGCCAATATCTGCCCGGATTTGTCCTCGGCCAGGCTGCGCGTGTCGGAAACGGTCAGCACCGCGATGCGCACCGGGATGAAGGGGCGGCTTTCGTTGGCCATCAGTCGGTCTCCATGCTGCGCGTCGCGGCCACGAACCAACCGGGATGGCGGCGGCGGATGTCGATCGCCGCGCGCTTGGCGACATTGCCAGTCTCGAACAGGCCGAAGCAGGTAGCGCCGGAGCCCGACATGCGGGCAAAGGCGGCTCCCGCTTTTTTCAGCGCCTTGAGCGCATCGCCAATCGCCGGTTGGATGGCGCGAGCGGCAGGTTCGAGATCGTTCCGCGTCGTGTCCAGCCAATTGCGTATGCCGTGAAAATCGAGCCGGCCGGGCAGCGGCGGCAATGCCGCATTGTCAGGTCCGGAAAGCGCCTTGAATACTTCGGGTGTCGAAACGGCGACGCCCGGGTTGACGAGGACCAGCGCAAGCGCCGGAAACTCCGTCAGCGGCGACAGTTCATCGCCGATGCCGCGCGCAATTAGCGGCCTTGCCTTGAGGCACATCGGGAGATCGGCGCCGAGCGTCAGCCCGATCCGCGCCAGCCCCGCCTCCCCGATGTCGAGCTCCCAGAGGCGCGAAAGGCCGTTGAGCGCCGCCGCCGCGTCGCTCGAGCCGCCGCC
>NZ_RZSV01000407.1:0-2493 GCF_004023205.1 Mesorhizobium sp. M1A.F.Ca.IN.020.03.2.1
GGCGGTCAACGCAAAGCTGATCGCGCTGATCTCGTCGGCCGCTATCGTCGTCGGCATCCTGCTTTCCGGCTTCGTCATCAGCGAGCCGGCACCCTACGAGCTCTACATGGCCGGGCTGATCGCCGTCTGGGCGCTGTTCGGCCTCAAAATATCGCGAGCGATATTGCCGCTGCTGGTGCTGTTGGTGGCGATGAACATCGGCGGCATGATCGCGATGACGCAGATGGCGGACCTCGCCAACACGCCGCTCTATCTGGCGGTCTCGCTGTTTCTCGCCTTCAGCGCGGTCTTCTTCGCCTCGGTGACATCGGTCCAGCCTGACCTCTACCGGCTGATCTTCATCGCCTATGTGGTCTCGGCTGTGGCGACCTCGCTGCTGGGAATAGCCGGCTACTTCCATGCCTTTCCGGGCGCGGAGATGTTCACAAAATACGACCGCGCCGCCGGCGCCTTTCAGGACCCGAACGTGTTCGGTCCGTTCCTGGTGCTGCCCGGCACCTACCTGCTTTATCTGCTCTTGACCGGCCCTGTATCGCGCATGCCGCTTCTGGCGGTGCCGCTATTGATCATCACCGCCGGCATCTTCTTCTCCTTCTCGCGCGGCGCCTGGGGCATGTTCGCGGTTTCGGCGGTGCTGCTCACCGCTTGCCTCTTCCTGCAGAGCGCCAGCGGCATGTTCCGCCTGCGGGTCGTGGTGATGACGATCGCCGCGCTCGCGCTGCTGATCATCGCCATCCTCGTCATCCTGCAGCTGCCCGGCGTGTCGGACATGTTCACCCAGCGCGCGCATCTCGAGCAAAGCTACGATACCGCGCGCCTCGGCCGCTTCGCACGCTATACGATCGGCTTCCAGCTGGCACTGGAACACCCGTTCGGCATCGGCCCGCTGGTCTTCGGCACGATCTACGGCGAGGACACGCACGACATCTGGCTGAAGGCGCTGATGGACTATGGCTGGCTGGGCTTCGTCTCGTTCCTGACCCTAACCCTGTGGACGATCTGCGCCGGGTTCCGCATCCTCCTGCGCGCTCGTCCCTGGCAGCCCTATCTGCTTTGCGCCTATGTCGCCTATCTCGGCAATATCGGGCTCGGCACCTTCATCGACATCGACCACTGGCGCCATCTCTATCTGCTGCTCGGGCTGATCTGGGGCGCGATCGCGCTGGAATACCGGCACCAGAAGGAATCGCGGTTGGCGCGCGCCCTCCCTGCTGCGGCACTGTCATCGGCGAATTAGCCGCCGAATTCGGTTGACCCGCACGGGGTTATCACGATACATCGCCACCCGGTCCGGAGTGTAGCGCAGCCCGGTAGCGCACTTGACTGGGGGTCAAGGGGTCGTCGGTTCGAATCCGGCCACTCCGACCATTTTTCAAGCCTGAGACTTGTCCCCCAGAAGTCCTCTCCAATCCCTACTGGCACACGTCGACCCATTTGGCGTCGACAAGTTCGGCCATCCGCTGCGGCGAAATCCGCACGGCGGCATTCGTCGCGCCGGCGGCGGGAACGACCTCGTCGAAGGCCCGCAGCGTCACATCGCAAAAGACCGGCAGCGGCGCCGGCAGACCGAAGGGGCAGACGCCGCCCGGCGGGTGGCTGGTCGCGGCAAGCACCTGTTCGCCGTCGAGCATGCGCGGCTTGCCGCCGAGCGTGTCCTTGCATTTGCGGTTGTCGAGCCTGGCAGTGCCGCTGGTCACGACCAGCATGGTCTCCTCGCCGACGCGCAGGCAGATGGTCTTGGCGATCTGCGCCGGCAGCACGCCATGGGCGTCGGCCGCCAGTGCCACGGTCGCCGAGCTCGCTTCGGTGACCAGCACCTCGATGTCGGGAGCGTGTTCGGCAAAGAAGGCGCGGACCGATTCCAAGCTCATGAGCGAAACCTCAATCAGGCATGTTGGCCACTCGATGCCGCCGAATCGTGGCAGCGGCCGGGATTGCCGCATGGCGCGCTGGCAGTTGGCAAGGGCCAGGGGACCATCTGTGGAAGGCGCAAAAAGCCCGCCAGGGCGGGCCATGGCGGGCTTTTTTCGCGGACGCTTCGGCGTCTCTATTGCTGTGTGGGCCGATTCTCTTCGGTCGGCATCATGATCAATTCCTCTTCCGGCACTTGCAGCGCGGAAGCGATACGCCTGAGTTTGGCGGGGTCGGCATCCTTGCCGTCCTCGATGTCGACGATCTCGCCCACGGCCAGGCCGCAGGTCAAGGAAAGCTCCTCAATCGTATATCCCCTCGTTTCGCGGACGGCTTTCAGCGGATTGAGGCCGGACGCGGCAATGATGTTGTTGGAAACAGCGTTTCTTGCGGTGTTGGGCATGGCAACTCCTTGGGATGAAACAACACAGATGAAATGTGGCGTTGCCTGAGACGGGCGGGAGAATGGCCGTTAACGGATGATTTGCCAAGAGGCCGTTTTGGCCGTCACGCCATCGTGACCGTGGTCATCGGCTGGGAGCCGAGGCCGCAGGCCACCGACATGTAAGGTGGCGCGAAGCC